>CAZZGM010000217.1:0-5934 GCA_964653955.1 uncultured Bifidobacteriaceae bacterium
CCGCCAGCAGGTCGGCGCCACTGTGGTACGACTCGGCGCCGTAGCCGCTGGCGGCGCTGCGCGCCGGTTCGGCACCGCACGTCATCCTGCTCGACGTGCTGATGCCCGATCTCGACGGCCTCGAGACGCTGCGCGCCATCCGTCATGCCCATCCCGGCGCGCAAGTCATCATGCTCTCGGGCCGTCAGGCCCCCGCGACCATCGTGGAAGCCGTGCGCCTGGGCGCCGCCGACTACGTCCTGAAGCCCGGCGACCCGGAAGGCGTGGGCGAAGCCGCACTCGAAGCCGCCATCCGCAACGCGCTCGAACGCGAAGCCCTGAGCGCCGAAGTGGCCCGCCTGGGCGCGCAGATGGCCGAGGACCCGGAGGGGACGCAGCCCTGCTGGAGCTCGGGCGCGGCCATGCGTCCGGTGATGGCCATGGTGGAGGGCGTCGCCGACAGCGATGTGAGCGTGCTGCTGCGCGGCGAAAGCGGCGTCGGCAAAGAGGTGATTGCCCGCGAGCTGCACCGCCGTTCACCACGGCGCACGCGGCCCTTCGTCAAGGTCAACTGCGCGGCGCTCCCCGCCGATCTTCTCGAAAGCGAGCTGTTCGGTCACGAGAAGGGTGCGTTCACGGGCGCCGGCAGCACGCGCGTCGGCCGGTTCGAATTTGCCAACGAAGGCACCGTCATGCTCGACGAGATTGGCGAGATGCCGGCCAGCCTGCAGGCCAAGCTGCTGCACGTGCTCCAGGACCGCGCATTCACGCGCCTGGGGAGCAACCGTACCGTGGAAGTAGACGTACGTGTGCTGGCCGCCACCAACCGCGATCTCGAAGCGATGATGCGCGCCGGCACGTTCCGCGAGGACCTCTACTACAGGCTGCAGGTCATTGAAATCCACGTCCCGCCCCTGCGCGATCGACGCGAGGAGATTCCGGCGCTCGTGGAGTTTTTCCTCGCCAAGTTCACGAAGGTGTTCCGCCGGCCGGCGCAGCGGCCCAGTCAGGTGCTGCTCGATGCGCTGCTCGAATATTCGTGGCCCGGTAACATCCGTGAGCTCGAGAACATGATGAAACGTTTCGTCGTGCTCCAGGACGAGAACCTGGTGCTCGGCGAACTCGTCCGTCTTCGGCAGGTGGCCACCGTCAACCATCAGCCGTCCCCCGAAGCGGTACCGGTGGCCGACGTCGCCAGCCCGGCCTATGTGGCACCACCGCCCACGCCGGCCGTTGCGGCTCCCCTGCCGGTGGCAACCGCCACGCCGGCCCCGGCCGCGCCCGTCACTCCCGTCGCGGCTGCGCCAGTCGTCGCCGCGCCCGTGGTGGCGCCAGGCGATGCCGCGAGCAATGACGAAGACGGCGTGGATCTGCAGGGCATTGCCCGTGCCGCCGCCATGCGCGCGGAACGTGACGCCATCGAACGCGCGCTCGCACGGTTTCGCTGGAACCGCCGCCGCGCCGCCGAATACCTGCACGTGAGCTACAAGACGCTGCTCAACAAGATGAAGGAGTGCGGCATCACGGATCCGTCCTCGTCGTGATGCCCGTGCGCACACATGTGGCTGGGCTATCATCCACGGACACCTCCGCCGTGCCTCATTACTCGCACCTGAAGCCGATGTGGCGATGGCCGTTCGCACTCTCGATTGTGCTGCTGCTGGTGAGCGGAGCGCTGGCGGTGCGCCAGTCGTGGCGGTTTTCCCAGGCCAACAATCGCGTCGACCACACCTACCAGGTCATCGACGCCATCGATCAGCTGATGGACCGGCTGCTCGAAGCCGAAACCGGCCTTCGTGGCTATCTGCTCACGCGCGATCGGCTCCTGCTGCAACCCTACGACGATGTCCGCGCCCAGACGACGCAGTTGCGCGAGCAGTTGAATCGCCTGGTGGCGAACAGTGAGGGTCAGACGTCACTGGTGCGCCAGCTGAATCGCGCCGTCGACGTCAAGCTCGATGAAATGGCACTGGTCCTGGCCCCCTTCGAAGCGGGCCGGACGGAAATCGGCCTCCAGCGTTTCCAGGATGGCCACACCCATCGATCCTGGGAGACCGTACGCGCCCTGGCCGCGGAGATGCGCGTCGTCGAGGCGGCCTCGCTGGCGGAAGGGGCCACCGAAGCCCGGCTGGCCCGGCGCGCCGCGCTGGGCCTCGGCTTTGCCAGCCTGCTGGGTGCGCTCGCCCTCAGCGTCGTCGCCGTTTCGGTGCACCGCGGATTCGAGCGACGCCGCGTCGAGTACGAGCGTGAGATTGCCATCCGGCGCCAGGCCGAGATCTCCGCACGCGAAGCCGTCGAGGACCTGCGCGAGAGCGAAGGGCTCAATCGCAGCATCCTCGGCAGCTCGGCCGACTGCATCACCATGGTGCACATCGATGGCCGGCTGCTCTCCATCAACGAGCCCGGCCTGCGACTGTTCGAACTCGACCACGCCGACGGGTGCCTGGGCCGTCCCTGGCCGGAACTGTGGGGGCCCAGCGCCACGCTGGCCAGCCACGCGCTGTCGACGGCGCTTGGCAGCGGCGGCGGACGATTCCAGGGCCGTTGTCCTACCTCGCGCGGGCGCGACAAGTGGTGGGACGTGCTGGTGACACCAATCCGTGACAGCCGTGGCGAAACGGTGCGGCTGGTGTCGATTGCGCGTGACATTACCGAGCAGAAGCATGCGGAAGAACAACTGCGCGACAGCGAGCGCGAGTTCCGCACACTGGCCGATACGCTGCCGCAGATCGTGTGGCGCACGCGCCCTGACGGTTATCACGACTACTTCAACGAGCGCTGGTACGAATACACCGGTATGCCGCGTCCGCACGAGCCGGGCGCCGAACAGGACCAGGGCTGGGCGTGGAAGGACTACGCGCACCCGTCGGATCTCGATGGCACCCTGAGCCGCTGGACACACAGCCTGGCCACGGGGAGTGCCTATCACGTCGAATACCGCATTCGCCGGCACGATGGCGTGTACCGCTGGTTCATCGGCCGGGCCCTGCCCCTCCGCGACCACGACGGCAGCATTACCGGCTGGTTCGGCACCTGCACCGACATCGAAGACCAGAAGCGTGCGGAGGAAGAGCGCAACCAGCTGCTCGCCAGCGAACGCGCCGCACGCTCGGAAGCCGAGCGGACCGCGCGGATGAAGGACGAGTTCGTCAGCACGCTCTCGCACGAGTTGCGGACGCCGCTGAACGCCATTCTCGGCTGGGTGGGCATTCTCAAGCAGGATCAGGCGTCCGACACGCTGGCGCGCGCCGTCGACGTCATCGACCGCAATGCCCGGCGCCAGTCGCAGATGATTGACGATCTGCTCGATGTCAGCCGCATCATCTCCGGCAAACTCAGACTCGACATTCAGCGAATCGATCCGGCGTCCATCATCGACGAGGCCATTGCCTCGGCGCAGCCGACGGCGGCTGCCAAGGGCGTGCGCCTGACGCGACAGCTGGGGCCGGCCGGCATCATCCAGGGGGATCCGGGCCGCCTGCAGCAGGTGGTGTGGAACCTCGTGGTCAACGCCATCAAGTTCACGCCGCGAGACGGCCGCGTGCAGGTGACGCTGCGCCCGGTCGACAACCATGCGGAGATCGAAGTCAGCGACACCGGCATCGGCATCCGTCCGGAGTTCCTCCCTCACGTCTTCCAGCGTTTCCGTCAGGCCGACGCGTCCGCCACCCGCATGCACGGTGGCCTCGGCCTGGGTCTCGCCATCGTCAAGAACCTCGTCGAGTTGCACGGCGGCACGGTGGATGCGTCGAGTGAAGGCGAAGGCCGCGGCGCCACGTTCACGGTACGCCTGCCACTGGCGCCAACGCAGACCGATGCCGAGCAGGCCGTGGCCGCGGCCAGCAACCACGGTCCGCCGTCCGCGCTCGGTGGCCTCCTCGACGAACTCACGGTGCTCGTCCTCGACGACGAGCCCGATGCCCGGGATCTGGTGCAACGCCTGCTCGGAGACGCCGGTGCGCGGGCGACGACGGCCGCCAGTGCCGCCGACGCCTTGCAGCTCATCGAGGCGGGATTCGTGCCCGACATCATCCTGAGCGACATCGGCATGCCCGAGCAGGACGGGTTCGAGTTCATGCGCCGCGTACGTGCGTTCGATGGCCCGGTGTCGAACGTACCCGCCGCGGCACTCACCGCCCTGGCCCGCGTCGAAGACCGCAAGCGGGCGCTGCTGGCTGGTTATCAAGCCCATCTGGCCAAGCCGGTCGACCCGGCCGAACTCGTGGCCATGGTGGCCAGCCTGGCCGGGCGCACCGGCCGCCTGCTCTCGCTGTAAGCCAGGCTCCGACCGTCGCGCTGGCCGGGTGCTTTCTGGTGCCGGGCTACCCATCCTGTGCACGCGCCTACCCAATTGCCGCTCCCATGGGCTGGTACCGCCCTTGCTCTACAGGACGACAGGGACCCGCACCACGACTGTAGGGGAGGAACCGGATGAAGTACGGAATCGCATATCTGCTGGGAGTGCCGTTCTCGATTATCGCGCTCTGGTTCTTCGCCAACCAGATGGGATGCGGCCTGTAACCGTGGAGGACCTATGAACCCGAAACCCAACGATCGAGACCGGCTGCCCACACCGCCCGACGACCGTGCACAGCCCGGAGACGTCCTCGGCGTCGAGCGCGACGGTGAACGTACGCATCTCGGCGAGACGCGCGAAGACGAAGACAAGCGTCGCGAAGAGGCGGAAGAGGCCGTGCGGTCGAAGACCGACTGAGACGTTGTTGCCCTGATTGCCCACGAGGTGCCGCCATGAAGCCACTCGGAGCTCTGCTCGTCATCTTCTGCGTCATCGGTTTCGTCTACGGCGGCATCTCGTGGGCGAGCACGAGCATGGTCACCGACACGAACCCGACACCCATCGCCGGCAGTCTGATGCTGACCACCGGCGTGGTACTCCTCATGAAAGGTGGTGGTTGATGAAGAGCGTCATGGTGCTCGGAGTCATCCTCACGCTGCTGGGCTTTGCCGGCTCGCTGAACGCGTGTCAGACCGACACCGATCCGGACCAGCTGCTGGCCGCGCTGTCAGGGCTGGCTCTGGCGGTGGGACTGGCATGCGTCGCGGTGGGCGCCGCGCGTCGTGGTTACCACTATCGCCCGCTCGGCGAGCCGCCCGGGGACATGGATCCCAACAAGGTGGAACCGAAGGATCCCCCTCCCGGCCTATAATCTGAGCGTGGCTGAGCGCTCTGTTCCCAAGTCCACAATCGTGACGCCGGTGGTGTCCGCCCTGCGCGACCTGCCGGCCCCCACGGCCCAGGAACGTACGCTGTGCGAGCGCTGCGGCAGCGAGATGTACCGCATGCACGCGGTGTGGCGCTGCCCGCAGTGCCGTTTCAAGACGGACTGCTGCGGCTGGTAGCCCGGACCCGACTAGTGGAGCGTATCAACGAATCCTCACGTGCCAACATCGGCGCTCAACGCCGGTTTCCGGCCCGTTCCGAAGGAACGGGCCCTTCAGGAATCGACCAAACAGTCCACTAGACACGGGCCCGCCGCGGCGCGCCCCTCTTCGCTTCCCCCCGTAATGGATCAGCTCACATCACACGTCGACACCAACTCTGCCGAGTTCAAGGCCAACGCCGAGCGTATGCGTACGCTCGTCCAGGAACACCGCGATCGCCTCGCCCGCGTCGCCCAGGGCGGTGGTCCCCGCTATCTCGAACGTCACCGGCAGCTCGGAAAGCTTCCGGTCCGTGAACGGATCGAGAAGCTGATCGACCCGGGCACCGCTTTCCTCGAACTGTCGCCGCTGGCGGCCTACGAGCTGTACGGCGGCGATGCGCCGGCAGCCGGCGTGGTGACGGGGATTGGCCGCGTGTCGGGCCGCGATGTCCTGATCGTGGCCAACGACGCCACGGTGAAGGGCGGCACCTACTATCCGATGACGGTGAAGAAGCACCTGCGCGCCCAAGAGATCGCGCAGCAGAACCGACTGCCGTGCATCTACCTGGTC
>CAZZGM010000218.1:0-666 GCA_964653955.1 uncultured Bifidobacteriaceae bacterium
GCCTTGGCCACCATCGATGGCGAGGAGATATCGCTGGTGGCCGGCGTGTTCGACGTGCACGATGGCCGCGGCATTCGCACCGACGCGCGTGGCACCGCGGCTGCCGCCGTGGCCGACCTGGCAGCCCGCCGGCTGCTGGACCTGGGCGCTGCGGATATGCTTGCGGCGTACGAAAAGTCGGCCCGGCTGGAGTGGCCGCTTTCGGAAGGAGCCACGTCGTGAGCATGCCGGTATTCCGAGGACGAAGACTGCGGCGCACCGCGGCGCTGCGCGCGATGGCACGCGAAACGGTGCTCCGGCCCGAACAGCTGGTGGCCCCGCTGTTCGTGTGCCACGGGCGCGGCGTCACCGAGCCCATTGCATCGATGCCCGGACATGCGCGCATGTCGCCGGACCTGGCGGCTCGCGAAGCCGCTTCGCTGTCGGCGCTCGGCGTGGGGTCGGTGCTGCTCTTCGGCATTCCCGACGAGAAGGACGAAACCGGCAGCGGCGCGTGGGCACCCGACGGCCCCGTACCGGAAGCCATTCGCCTCATCAAGGATCAGGCACCGGACATCGCCGTGTGGGCCGACGTCTGTCTCTGCGAATACACGAGCCACGGCCACTGCGGCGTGCTGTGCGACCACGGCGTGGACAACGACGCCACGCTGCCGCTGCTGGCGCAGG
>CAZZGM010000218.1:676-5926 GCA_964653955.1 uncultured Bifidobacteriaceae bacterium
GTATGCCGATGCCGGCGCCGACGTGATTGCGCCGTCGGACATGATGGATGGACGCGTCGCCGCCATCCGTTCGGCCCTCGATGCCGCCGGCCATGCCGATGCAGTGATCGTGTCGTACGCCGTGAAGTACGCGTCCGCATTCTATGGACCGTTCCGCGAGGCGGCCGGCTCCACGCCGCAGCACGGCGACCGGCGCGGCTACCAGATGGATCCGCCCAACGTCCGCGAAGCCGTGCGCGAAGCGCTGGCCGACATCGACGAAGGCGCCGACGTGGTGATGGTGAAGCCCGGTCTTCCGTATCTGGACGTGATTCGTGCCGTGCACGAGCGCGTGGACGTGCCGGTGGCCGCCTATCAGGTGTCCGGTGAGTACGCCATGCTGCACGCGGCCGCCGAACGCGGCTGGGTGGACGTGCCCCGCGCCATGCACGAAACATCGATTGCGCTGCGGCGGGCCGGTGCGGATCTGCTGATTACCTATTTCGCGCGCGAACTGGCGCAGTCGCTGCAGACCGCTGCCGTCTCGGCGCTCGTTGGCGAAAGGCCTTCATGAACTCCCCCACCTCGCCGGCACTGGCGTGGTTCGACCGCGCCAGCCGGGTCACGCCCGGCGGCGTGCATTCACCGGTGCGCGCGTTCGCATCCGTCCAGAGCGAACCGCTGGCCATCGTTTCGGCACGCGGCGCTGAAGTGACCGACGTCAGTGGCCGCACCTACATCGACTACATCGGCGCCTGGGGGCCGGCGCTGCTCGGCCACGGACACCCGGCCATCGAGCAGGCCGTGGTGACCGCCGCGCAACGCGGGCTGCTGTTTGGCCTGGCCTCACCGCCGGAAGTGGATCTGGCCGAGCGCCTGGTGGCGCGGGTGCCGGGCTGCCAGGTGGTGCGCTTCACGGTCAGCGGCACCGAAGCCACCATGAGCGCGGTACGCGTGGCGCGCGCCGCCACCGGCCGCCGCATTGTCATCAAGTTCGCGGGCGGCTACCACGGCCACGCCGACATGTTTCTGGTGAGCGCCGGGTCCGGCGCCGCGACGCTCGGCGTGCCGGACTCGCCGGGCGTCACGCCCGCGACAGCCGGCGACACGGCCATTGCCCGCTTCAACGATCTCGACAGCGTCGACCGTATCTTCGATGCCAACCCGGGCCTCGTCGCCGCCGTCATTGTCGAACCCGTGGTCGGAAACATGGGCTGCGTGCCACCCGAGCCGGGCTTCCTCGAAGGCCTGCGCGAACGGTGCACGCGCGCGGAAGCCGTGCTCATCTTCGACGAGGTGATGTCGGGGTTCCGCGTGTCCCGCGGCGGTGCCGCGGCTCGCTACGGCGTGACGCCGGATCTGGTGACGCTCGGCAAGGTGTGCGGCGGCGGCATGCCGCTGGCGGCGTTCGGCGGCCAGTGGCGGCTCATGCAGCACGTGGCACCGGCAGGGCCGGTGTACCAGGCCGGCACCTACGCAGCCCATCCACTGTCGATCGCGGCGGGGCTCGCCATGTTCGAGGCCATCGACGATCATCCCGCGCTCTACGACGATCTCGAAACCGCCGGCGCGCAGCTGCAGGAAGGCCTGCAGGCCGCGGCCGATGTCGCGGGGGTTCCCGTGTCGATTCAGCGTGTCGGCTCGATGTGGACCGTCTTCTTCTCGAAACGCCCCATCAGGTCGTGGGACGATGCGGCGGAGGTGGACCGGGCGATGTTTGGCCGGTTTTTCCGGGGGATGCTGGCGCGCGGCGTGCTGCTGCCGCCGTCGGCATTCGAAGCGGCGTTCCTGTCGGCCGCGCACGACGCCGGTATCATCGAACGGACAGTGGAAGCGGCACGTGCCGCGTTCGTGGAGGCCCGCGCGTGAACGATCGTTTTCTCAGAGCCTGCCGCCGCCAGCCGGTGGATCGGACGCCGCTGTGGATCATGCGGCAGGCCGGCCGCTACCTGCCGGAATACCGTGAGCTGCGCCAGCGCGTGGACTTCCTCACGCTGTGCAAGACGCCGGAACTGGCCGTGGAAGCCTCGCTGCAGCCACTGCGCCGGTTCCCGCTGGACGCGTCCATCATCTTCTCGGACATCCTGCTGCCGCTCGAAGCACTCGGCTGCCGCATGACGTTCAATCCGGGACCGAAGCTGGCCGAACCCGTGCGCACACGCGCGCAGGTGGACGCACTCACGCCGCGTCCGGCCGCCGACACGGTGCCCTTCGTGGGCGAGGCCATCAGCCTGCTGCGGCGCGAGCTGGACGGCAAGACGCCGGTGATTGGTTTCTGCGGCGCGCCGTTCACGCTGGCCGCCTACCTCGTGCAGGGCGAAGGCAAGGAAGGGTTTGGCGCGCTGAAGACGCTGCTCTACCGAGAGCCGGCCACCGTCGAGGCACTGCTCGAGAAGCTGACGAGCGTGATGACCGACTACCTGCGGCTGCAGATTGGCGCGGGTGCCCAGGCCGTACAGATTTTCGACTCGTGGGCGGGCCTGCTGGATCCGGACACCTACCAGCAGTTCGCAGTGCGGTGGGTGCGGACGATTGTGGATGGCGTGCGCGATCTGGGCGTTCCGGTGATTTATTTCGTGAACGGCGGCCCGCATCTCCTGGAAGAGGCGGCCACGGCCGGGTCGGACGTGCTCGGCATCTGCTGGCGCACGCCGCTGGACCAGGCGGCCGCACGCGTGGGTGATCGCCTGGCGCTGCAGGGCAATCTGGATCCGCATGCGCTGTTTGCACCGGTCGAGGACATCCGCCGCCTGGCCGGCCACGTATTGTCGCGGATGGCCGGACGCGACGGCCATATCATGAACCTGGGTCACGGTATCCTGCCCGACACCCCCATTGCGTCGGTCGAGGCACTGGTTGAAACCGTGCACGAACGAACGAAGAGAGATACGCTCGCGGTACCCGCGTTATGACGCTTGCCACGCCGCCGTCGATGACGGAGCTGCTGGCCCGGTACAACAAGCCCGGCCCGCGCTACACGTCCTATCCCACCGCCGTGGAGTTCCACGGTGGTGTGGACGAGGCGGCGTACGTCCGCAGCCTGGCGGCAGCCGATGCACACACGGACGAGCCGCTGTCGCTCTACATGCACCTGCCGTTCTGCGAGGAGCGGTGCGCCTACTGTGGGTGCTTCGTGGTCATCACGAAACATCGCGATGTCACGGACAAATACCTCTCCTATCTCGAGCGTGAGATCGATCTGCTGGCGCAGCATCTCCCGCGCCGGCGCCGCATCTCGCAGTTGCACTGGGGCGGTGGCACGCCCACGTACTACACGGCCGCGCAACTCGAACGTCTGTTCACGCATCTGACACAGCACTTCACGTTTGCGCCCGATGCCGAAATCGGCGTGGAAATCGATCCGCGCGTCACGTCGGCCGAGCAGCTGTCCGTGATGCGCGGCCTGGGCTTCAACCGTCTGTCGATGGGCGTGCAGGACTTCGCGCCCGAGGTGCAGGAGGCGGTCAACCGCATCCAGAGCTACGACGAAACCAGGGCGCTGATCGACCACGCGCGCAGCCTGGGCTATCGCTCCATCAATGTCGACCTCATTTACGGCCTGCCCTACCAGACCCTCGAAGGATTTGCGCACACGCTGGAACAGGTCATCACGCTCCGGCCCGAGCGGCTGGCGGTGTACTCGTTTGCGTTCGTCCCCTGGATGAAGGCGCACATGAAACACTTGCCCGAGGACTCGCTGCCGGGGCCGGATCTGAAGATTGCGCTGCTGACGCTCGCTCAGGAAGCTTTCGCCGGCGCGGGCTACCGCCAGATTGGCATGGACCACTTCGCGCTGCCCGAAGACGAGCTGTCGCGGGCGCTCGAAGCACGGACACTCCATCGCAACTTCATGGGCTACACCGTGCAGTCGGCGCGCGACATGGTGTCGCTGGGCGTATCGGCCATTGGTGACGTGCAGGGCACCTTCGTCCAGAACACCAAGAAGCTCAACGAGTACTACGACGCGCTCGACGCCGGGCACTTCCCCATCGAACGCGGTTACGCCCTCGACGCCGACGACCTCCTCCGTCGTCATGTCATCACCGAGCTGATGTGCAACGGTCATCTCGACGTGAGCGACGTGGAGCGGCGCTTCGACATCCGCTTCGCGGAGTATTTCGCCGATGAACTGGCGGCACTGACCGGGCCTGGCTCGCCTTCCGCCGATGGTCTCGTGGAAGTGACGCCCGCTGCCATCACGGTGACACCGACCGGGCGGATGTTCGTGCGGAACGTCTGCATGGCGTTCGACCGCTACCTTCAGGCTCGTACCACAGGCCCGAAACCGGTCTTCAGCAAGACGGTATGACACAGCCCCGCGTCGTGATTGTCGGCGGCGGCATCAGTGGGCTGTCGCTGGCCTGCACGCTGCAGGACGAAGCACACGCGCGGCAGCAGCCGGTGTCGCTGCTCGTGCTGGAGGCGCGCGGGGCGGCCGGTGGTCACGTACGTACCATTCAGGCGGACGGCTTCGTGATCGAGACCGGCCCCAATGGCTTCCTCTCTCGTGAGCCCGACACGCTGGACCTCGTGGAACGTGTCGGCATGAAGGATCGCCTGGTCGAGGCCAATCCCGCGGCCCGCCGCCGCTTCATTCTCAGGGACGGACGTTTGTGCCTCGTGCCAGACTCGCCGCGGGCGCTCGTCAACTCGCAGGCACTCAGCTGGCGTGGCAAGCTGCGGCTGCTGGCCGAACCCTGGGCGCCTGGACCACCGGAGCGTGAAGAAACGGTGCACGAGTTTGCGACGCGGCGTATTGGACGCGAGGCCGCAGACATGCTGGTGGACGCCGCCGTGTCTGGCATCTCGGCCGGCGACAGCCGCCGATTGTCGGTGAGTGCGCAGTTTCCGATGATGACCGAAATGGAGCGCGAGCACGGCGGACTGTTTCGCGCCATGCTGGCGCGGCGCAAGGATGGGCGTGGACCGTCGAGGCTCATGAGCTTCGATCGCGGGATGGGTGCTCTGACCTTTGCCATGACCACGCGTCTCGGTGCACGCGTGCAGACGCAGGCGCCGGTGCGCGGGATCGAACGCGTGGACGGCGAGTGGCGCGTGCACCTGAAGGACGGCAACACGATTGGTGCCGACCACGTGGCGCTGGCCACGCCGGCACGCGCCGCGGCACCGCTGGTGAGCAGTTTCGATCGATCGCTGGCCGCTGCGTTGCTCGACGTGCCCTATGTGGGCGTGGCAGTCCTGGCGTTCGGATTCCGCGTGGACGACATTCCCCATCCGCTGGATGGCTACGGCTATCTGGTCACGCGCGGC
>CAZZGM010000219.1:0-4963 GCA_964653955.1 uncultured Bifidobacteriaceae bacterium
AGCGCAATGCCAATGGCCGTGTCGTTCACCCGGCGGAAGTTGATGCCCCGCTGCTCCGCCAGCGTGTGAACGGCGGCCACTCGGGCCGGATCGGCCGTGATCCGCAGCGTATCGAAATAGACGTCGTTCTCCTGCGTATAGCCAAGTCCCGTGAGCACACCGGCCAGCGCGCGGGTGAGGCCATGCACGCGCGCGGCAATGGCCTGCAGTCCTTCGGGGCCGTGGTAAACCGCGTACATCGCCGCCATGTTGGCGAGCAGTGCCTGCGCGGTGCAGATGTTCGACGTGGCTTTCTCGCGGCGGATGTGCTGCTCGCGTGTCTGCAGCGCCATGCGATAGGCGGTGTGGCCCTGGGCGTCCACCGACACGCCAATGATGCGGCCCGGCATGTGCCGGACGTGCTCCTGCCGCGTCGCAAAAAACGCGGCGTGCGGTCCGCCGCAGCCGAGCGGCACACCAAACCGCTGCGAGTTGCCAAACACGATGTCCGCGCCCATCTCGCCGGGCGGCGTGACTACGGCCAGCGCCAGCAGATCGGCAGCCACCGCCACGAGCACACCGGCCTCGTGAGCCCGGGTGATGAACGGCGTGAGGTCTTCCAGGCGGCCGGCTTCGTCCGGGTATTGCAGCAGCGCGCCAAACACGGGGCCGTCGAACACCATCTGGTCCGCAGGCTCCACGCGCAGCGTGATGCCCAGCGGTTCGGCGCGGCTCTGCAACACGTCGAGCGTCTGCGGAAACGCACGATCGCTCACCAGGAACACGCCGGCCTCGTTGCCCAGCTTGCGTCCCTGCACGCGGTGCAGCAGCGTCATCGCCTCACCCGCCGCCGTCGCTTCATCGAGCAACGAGGCATTGGCCACGTCCATCCCGGTGAGTTCGGTCACCACAGTCTGGAAGTTGAGCAGCGATTCGAGACGGCCCTGCGCGATTTCGGCCTGGTACGGCGTATACGGCGTGTACCAGCCCGGATTTTCGAACACCATCCGGCGAATCACGCCGGGTGTCAGTGTGTCGTGATAACCGAGGCCGATATAGCTGCGGCATACACGGTTGTTCGCCGCGATGGTTTCCAGACGGGCGAGGTACGTGGACTCGCTTTCGGCGGGCGGAAGCGCCAGCGGCGCCTTCAAGCGAATGGCGGGAGGAACGGCCTCATCGACCAGCGCGTCCAGCGAAGCGGCACCGACGGCGGCCAGCATGGCGTCGCGGTCGGCGCCGCGCGGACCGATGTGCCGCGGAGCAAACGTATCGAGCGGAGCCAGCGTCTTCACTGCGCCAGCAGAGCCTCGTAGGCCGCCGCGTCCATCAGGTCACCGGCCGACGCCGGGTCGCTCAGACGCACCTTCACCATCCACGCGTCGTGCGGCGTGCGGTTGACATCCTCGGGACGATCCTTGAGATCCGCGTTCACCGCCACGACCTCACCAGCCACGGGCGCAAACAGCTCCGAGACGGCCTTCACCGACTCGATGGTGCCGAACACCTGCCCGGCCGTCAGTGTGGTTCCCACCTCGGGCAACTCGACGTAGACGACGTCGCCGAGCTGCTGCTGGGCGAAATCGGTAATGCCAACAGCGCCGGTGTCGCCGTCGAGACGAATCCACTCGTGATCCTTGGTGTACTTGAGTTCGGGCGGGTAAGAGGCCATTTCGGGTTCTCGGGTTCTGCGGTTCGGTTCAGAAGGTTGCGGGTTTTGCGGTTCTCAGCTTTACCCCTCGACTTCGCTCGGGGCACCCTGAGCATAAGTCGAAGGGCCAGGTTCGGCTATTTCGCACGTTTGTAGAACGGCATCGGCACAATCACCGCCTTCGCCCGGCGGCCACGGATGTCGATATCGATTTCCGTGCCCGGAGTCGTGAGGGCCGGGGGCAGGTAGGCCATGCCAATGGCCTTCTTCAGAAATGGTGTCTGCGTGCCGCTGGTCACTACCCCCACTGGCTGGCCGTCATGGATGACGGCGTGTCCGTGACGGGCAATGGCGCGGTCGACCATCTCGAAGCCGGCCAGCTTCTTTGCCGGTCCCGACGCCTTCTGGGCATGCAGGACGTCGCGGCCCAGGAACGACGGCTTCTTCCAGCCGACAATCCAGCCCAGATCCGCCTCCACGACCGTGGACGTGTCGTCCATGTCGTTGCCGTAGAGACGCATCGACGCCTCGAGACGCAGCGTGTCGCGGGCGCCCAGGCCGGCCGGGATGAGCCCGTGCGGCGCACCAGCCGCCAGCAGGGCGTCCCACACACGCGCGGTCATCGCCGCAGGGACCATCACCTCGAAGCCATCCTCGCCGGTGTACCCCGTGCGCGAGACGGTGCCTCGCACGCCGGCAATCTCACCGTGCGCAAACCAGTAGTACTTGATGGCCGCCAAGTCGATGGCCGTCAGCGTCTGCAGGATGGCGTCGGACTTCGGGCCCTGGAGGGCAATCAGGCCGTACCGATCGCTGGAGTTCACCACCGCGATGTCCGGCACCGCCTCGCGGGCGCGTGCGGTGATCCACGCGACGTCCTTGTCGATATTGCCCGCGTTGATCACCAGGAGGTAGTGCGATGGGCCAAGCCGGTACACCAGCAGGTCGTCGACGAACGTCCCTTCGGGCGTGGTAAGCGCCGAGTACTGGATTTGCCCCACGTCCAGACGCGACGCGTCGTTGGAGGTGATGTGCTGCACGGCGTCGAGTGCGCCCTTGCCGGCGATTTCCACCTCGCCCATGTGCGACACGTCGAACAAGCCGGCGGCCGTACGAACGGCCAGGTGTTCAGCCGTGATGCCGGAATATTCCACCGGCATATCCCAGCCGCCAAACGGCACCATCCGGGCACCCAGCGCGGTGTGCGCGGCATGCAGCGGCGTTTTCTTGAGAGAGGACGAAACGGTCATGGAGTGTGTGGGCCGACCGCACAGGCGGTCCTGCGAGTGCCCACACGGTACTATGCCGTCCCCGCAGAATCAAGAATCCGGCCGTCCCTCGACCACCGTCCCGTCCATGACCGGTGGCGGCAATGCCGCCGGTGCCGGCGGCCTCGTCACACGACGCCCGATTTGATAGCGCAGGTAACCGTTCAACGTGTGATAGGAGATGTTCAGGCGGCGGCAGGCTTCCCGCTTATTACCTCCACAACGCTCGAGAATGAGTCGCGCATATCGACTCCCCCACCCGCGCATCGTCTCGTCGTCTGTGGCAGCCGGTACGAGGATGGCGGCGTAATCGCCGCGAAGGCTGGCCGGGAGGTCGTCCAGCCGGATGTGGCGGGAGTCGGCCGTGGCCACCGCGCCTTCAATCATGCGTTCGAGTTCCCGGACGTTGCCCGGCCAGTCATAGGACATCAACGCGTCGACGGCCGCCGGCGTCATGGTGTAGCGGCCACGCGCCTGATGGCGCGCGAGGAAGAACTGCACCAGTTCGAGGATGTCGGTCTTGCGCAGCCGCAGCGGCGGCACGAGCACTTCGACGCCGCTGAGGCGATAGAACAGATCGGCCCGGAACAAGCCGTGCGCCACCAGACCAGCCAGGCTGCGGTTCGTGGCCGCGACGATACGCACGTCCACGCGGCGTCCGCCACTGCCGCCGACACGCTCCACCGTCAGATCCTGAATGGCACGCAGGAGCTTCGCCTGCGCCGACATCGACAGGTCTGACACCTCGTCGAGAAACAATGTGCCGCCATCCGCATGCTCGAACTTGCCGCGACGGCCACGCACGCCCGTAGCAGTCCGCTCTTCGATGCCGAAGAGCTCCGCTTCGAGCAGTGTTTCCACGAGCGCAGCACAGTTGATGGCCACAAACGGCCCGTGACGACGACGGCTGCTGGCGTGAATCTGACGGGCGACCAGTTCCTTGCCAGAGCCACTTTCGCCTTCGATGAGGATTGTAAAGTCGGTGGAGGCCACGCGCTCCACGCGCTCGCGCAACGCCTCCATCACCTCGCTGGCACCAATCAGCGCCCCCACCCCCTCACGCGTGGTCGTGGCCGGCGCCAGACGCTCGCCGTCGACGACCACGGCTGCCAGGTTTGCGCCGCTCTCGATCAGTTGACACGTCCAGTCGTCCGGACGTCCGCCTCGCGCAAACGACGCCTCCAGCAACAAGGGACGCCCGCCCTTGCGCGGCACGGCGCACGCCATGTAGTCCGACGTAACCACCGGCGCCCCCACGCGCACACCAGCCTCCGCCGGCGCCGGTGTCAAGCGCACCTGCCGCGCCTCGGCCAGCGCCGCCAACTGGCTGGCCAGCACCGCGGCCAGGTCGGCGGAATTGCGGCCGGCCGCCACCTCCAACGCCATCTGACGTAACAACGCGTGCAGACCAGGACGCCGGTCTGCCCTCCTCGGCAGCCGGAACGATACGGCCCCGACATTCGATTGACTGGTCTGCATGACGCCTTCCTCCGATGTGATGAGTACCGCGGCCTGGTCCAAGGCTGGTGCCAGCCTCAGCCACACGCGCGATTGACCAGCTTTCCGGGGAATTTCCGGGGAAATGCCGGGTTGCCATCGATCTGGCTGAGATGGACAGGGAATAAACTTCCCGCGCCTTCACAGCCCCGATCCGGCGAGGGTAGTAACTACCCTCGCCGGATCCAGAGGGATATCGAACTCGATTGCACCTTCGAACCGGAGCGGCTCGAGAGCCGTGACGCGGCAGCGGCTGACTCGGCCGCGCACGAGAACTCTGGTGTCGTCACCAGAGGCGTCGCAGAGTTGCAGTTCGGCCGCCCGTCCCGGGCGCAGACGGGTGGCGGTCTCCACGAGCGCGCCGTGGCTGCTCATGTTGACGATGTGTATCGGGAAGCCGGGACGGAGGAGGGCGTCTGGCTTCCAGCCTGAGCGTTCCGCGTCGAATCGTGGTGCCTGCCGCCGGTCTGCCACCGGGTTCAGGGCCGCCACGCGGAGGCTCCGGGGTCGAAACGCAGCAGACGAATGCGTCCGGTGCCGCCAGTAATACGAATGGCCAGTTGCGGCC
>CAZZGM010000219.1:4973-5921 GCA_964653955.1 uncultured Bifidobacteriaceae bacterium
TGCGGCCCGCGTTCCGCCGCCACGTAGAGCGTGCCGGCGGTGGCACTTCCCCACGGGCTGAACGACACGAAGCGGCTGCGGCCAATGCGGAGGGGGTTGCTGCCCGAAGGCAGTACACCAGAGCCATCGATGTCGGCCACGGTCTGATTGAGCCGCAGCGACACGCCGCGGGCGCGTGTCCCCAGGTGTTCCGCCGGTCCCAGTGGCGTGTCGACACCCTGCTCGACGTCACGCGCCAGCACGCCGTCACCGTTACCGTCGACGAACGGCTGGATGAGCGTGTCGCCGGTGTCCACGTCGAAGCGCAGGGCCACGAACCGCCCGCGCCGGAACGCATCGAGCTGCGCCTGCTGCAGCCGCAGCCACAGGTAACGCGCGCCAGACCACGCCCGCTCGTGCGAGAGCGCGCCGGCGACCACCGGAAGCGTGGTCGCCGACACCAGTGCCGCCACGGCAACCGTCAGCAGTACGTCGACGGCCGTGATGCCGCGGCTGTTACCGCAGCCCACCTGCCTTCTCCGTCTTTGGCGTCACCGCCACCATCGGCTTCAGCCGCAGGAAGCTCTTCTCTCCAATGCCGCGCACGTTCATCAGCTCCTCGACCTTCTTGAAGCCGCCGTTCTTCTCGCGATATTCGATGATGCGTTCCGCCGTCTGCCGCCCGATGCCCGGCAGCGTTTCCAGATCCGCCAGGCTGGCCGCGTTGATGTCCACGGGCGCCACCGCGCGGCCCGCGGCCGCCGGTGCTCCAGACGAGGCCTGCTGCGCCTCTGCCACTCCGCCAATCGTCAACAGCGCGGCGCACAGCGCCAGCGCCCACAGGATGCGTGTCATGGGTTCCTCCAGTGATATCCGAACGAACGTCACCGGACGGCCCGGCCCTGGACGACGAGGTCACGGGGGCCGGCTTTGGGCCGAACCGTTCCGGCGCACGCCCGTGGTGCAAGG
>CAZZGM010000220.1:0-5888 GCA_964653955.1 uncultured Bifidobacteriaceae bacterium
GCACTCGCAACCCAGCTCGCGCAGCACCCGGAACTGCTGTTCCGTCTCGACGTGTTCGGCCACCACGGTGACACCAAGCGCGCGGCCGAGCGAAATCAGCGCTTCGAGGATGGTGGAGTCCGCCTCGCTGTCGGAGATCTGTTCGATAAAAGCGCCGTCGATCTTGAGGATGTCGAGCGGAAACCGGGCCAGCCATCGCAGTGACGAATAGCCCGACCCGAAATCGTCGATGGCAATGCTGACGCCCAGCGCCCGCAGCTCGCGCAGGGAGGTGCTGACCTGTTCGTCATGGTGGTCGTACACCGCCTCGGTCACCTCGACGATGAGCCGTGCCGGGTCGAGCCCGGTGCGCCGGAGCGTGTCGAACACCAGCGTGGGGTACGCCGGGTTGCGCAGCTCGATGATGGAGACGTTCACCGCGTACCGTGAGTCGTCATCGCACGCCGCGGCGGTCGTGCACGTCTGTTCCAGTGTCCATGCGCCAAGCTGGTGAATGGTGCCGGTGCGTTCTGCCATGGCCACGAAACCGTGAGGACCGATCAGGCCATCTTCGGGGTGATTCCAGCGCACCAGGGCCTCATGGCTCACCACCTGACCGTCAGAGAGGCGGACGATGGGTTGATAGTGCATCACGAGCTGATTGCCCTGAATGGCGTCTTCGAGTGCCCGCGCCGCGCGCGTCGGGTCGCCGTATACGACCGTCTGGTTGCGGCCCTGCGATTTCGCGTCATACAGCGCCACGTCCGCGCGGCTCAGCAGCAGCGAGACCGTGTCGCCACGGCTCCACATGGCCACACCAGCCGAGGCCGTCGTGCCATCCGGGACCTCCGCCCGCAGGCGGTCGGCCATCTCGGCGGCCCGGCCGAGTGAGCAGCCGGGCAGCAGCAGCGCGAACTCGTCGCCGCCGTGCCGGCAGAGCAGACGAGGATTGGGTACGAGGTCGCGCCACCGGCTGGTGCACCTCACCAGCAACTCGTCGCCGGCGGCGTGGCCCATGGTGTTGTTGATGCGCTTGTAGTGATCGAGATCGATGACGACCACGCAGAGATGCGCGTGCTCGTCACGTGCGGCCAGATCGATGGCCGTGCCAAGCTCCTTGTCGAGGACGCGCCGGTTCGAGAGCGAGGTGAGCGGATCTTCGTCGGCGCGGTCCGCCACCCTCACGAGCCACGCCAGCGAAACACCGACACACAGGAACGTGCCGAGGAACGTGCTGATGGCGGCCGGTGTCTGATCCAGGTAGGAGAGCGCGGCAATGGCTCCGGTGAGGACGAGGCTGGTGTGCGCAAGCATGCCGGCCCACGAGGAGAAGAAGGACGCGTCGACAATGACGAGCACGTAGGTGATGGCCTCGATGCTCGCCGTATCGGCGCCTTTGCCCAGCATGGTCTTGGCCGTGATCAGCCCGGTGCCAATGGTCAGCAGCGCATGGTACGTCCAGCGGGGCAGATGGCGGCCCGCCACAATCAGGACGAGACCGGTGACGATGGCGACGATGGAGATGCCCTGGATGGCGCGCAGCCTGACCAGCGGGATGACCAGGTCGAGACTGTGGGCCAGGCAGATCAGCCCGGCCACGAAGTAGAACGCGCCCGTGGTGAGCGCGAGTGCCCGTGTCGTGGCCACGGCCGGCACATACCAGAAGCCCTCACGCTTGTCCCGCCCCGATTGGCACACGGCACGCCAGAGCTCCGCCACAGGCTGTTAATCGGGAAAGTAGATGAACGGCATTAGACGGGAGCGCCATCGGCTGCACCGGGCTGCGCAGAATGGCGGCAATCTTCCATGCCGGTGCGAGAGCAAGGAACGGCGTGAGGCGAGGAAAACGGTCCCGGCACCTGGAGGCGCCGGGACCGGCGTTCTACATGGTGTGCGGCGGGGTCGGCAGCGTCAGCAGGAACGGCCTGTCGCGCAGTTCCCGGCTGAGGCGCGCGTAGCGGACGCGCCAGGCCTCGAAGTGCCGTCCCATCGTGTCCATCATCTGCGCGCGGGCGTCGTGTGATTCGCGCCGCGCCGCCCGGAAGAAGAAGCCGGCGCCGAGATCGGCGTACCAGCGCACGTTGTGCCGGTTGCGCGACTGGTTTTCGAAAAAGCCGGTCATCATCAGGCAGTGCGTGCCGGCGGTTTCGAGCGTTTCGCTGTCGAACACCTGCTCGGGATCGATCACGAAGGCATCGAACACCGACTCCAGGGTGGACGGCGCGGGGAGATCACCAGACGATGCCGTGGACACCTGGGCGTAGTGTGCGAGGACGCTGGCGTTGTAGAGCAGCTCGCGCCGATCGACCTCTGACCCTGACACGTCCTGCAGACCGACGATGAAGAAGTCCAGCGTCTGGCGGTGGTTGCTGGCCAGCAGCATCGCAAGTGGCTCCATGGCGTCCCTCCCCGGCGCCGGTGCGTGAACGTGGAGAGTGCGCGGCGCCGTAATCGGCTTTCGTGTAGGGAGGATTGAGCAACACACGTGCCAGCATCGAGCGCGTGTGTTGTGGAGAGAATTCGCGGAAGCGCGTGCCCTTTGCGGCGGGCGTTGTCCTGCGGGCGTGACGAGGGTTGGCGTGCGAATGACAGCGCGTGACACACCCTCGTCCGTACGCCGCCTGCCGTCAGCGGTGGGGCACGAACACCTTCACCTCTTCGGATGGCGCGCTGACCGCGGCGGCGTTGGCGGCGCGCACCCTCGCGTAATAAACGCCAGGTGGCACGTTCAGCACCGTGAGGCTCGTGGCGGTTGCCGGCACCGTCGTGCGGATGAACGTCGTCCCCTTTGCGTAACCGGCTTCCAGCCGGTATTCGGTGGTTGGTGTCGTGCCGGTACCAGGCGACCACTGCAGGGTGACGTGATTGCCGTCTGACGTGGCAACGATGGGCTGCGGTTGCGGCGGCGTGCGGCCAACCATGACGCCGGCCGGAACGCGTCCGGCCGGCAGGTCGGCTTCGGTGATGACGGCCAGATGGTCCGTGTCGACGAGCATCAGGCGTGTCCATTCGCGGCCCGCCTCGCGCATCTGGATCGTGACGAGGGCCAGTGGAAGGCTGTTGGAGAAGCTGATACTTGGCAGGTCCGGCGTAGGGATGTACTGAAGCGGTTCGAGATCGGTTGCGCCGTAGATGAACAGACCCCGATGGGTCGGATCGGAGCCGCCATGCAGCGCGGCGTACACGTGGCCGGTTCGCGGATCCACCGACACCGTGGCCAGCGCCGCGAAGGTGGGAAGGTCGCGCACGGCCAGCAACGCGCCGGTGGCGACATCGTATCGTCTCAGCTGGTCACGGAACGGCGCAAGGTCAGCGAAGTCCACGGCGTAGAGTTCCGTGCCCGTACTGTTTGCGGCCTGTGCGTGCGATGTGTTGCCGACGGTCGTGAGCAGTGCGCCACTCTCGCTGTCGAAGACACGCGTTGCCCCTGTTGGTGCCGGGAACACCTCCGTCAGGCAGAAGACGAACAACCGCGTGCCGTCGCCCGACAGTCCGCCGCCGAGTGCGGTGTAGTTCGTGCACCCGGCGGGAAACGACTGCGTTCGTGTGGGTTCGATGACGAGGACGTCGGTGGTCTGCACGAGAAATGCGCGCAGCTTCGAGGGATGCGTGAAGATGCGCGGCGCCCCAATCGTGGCCAGGGGCATCGTGGCAATCGTCCGGCGCGTGGCGGTATCGAACAGCGAGAGCACCGATGTGGGGAGTCCGCGTGTCCACAGCAGATAACGTCCGTCGCCGGTGAGCGCGGTGACGTCGTTCCCCGGCGGCGCGTTGGTGACACGGGTGATCGCGAGGACCTGCCGGGTTTCGAGATCGATCTCGAGGACGTCGGTGGGCTCGCATGGTCCTGCCAGGCACGACGTGGTGAGCAGGACGAACGCTTTCGTCTGAGCGCCCGCCGGTGCGCCCGCGAGCAGGACAAGTGCGGCGGCCAGGACCGTTCGCATGGGAATCCTCCTGTGACGCGGGGACGACGCCAGCTCGACCATTGTAGCGGGGATTGCTTTGCTGTGGCACCTCGTGCCCACGGCCGTGGTGGTGATGGCTCGCCGATGAGCACGGCCGTGCCCATTTGCGGCAGACTGCTGCCACTTGCGCTGCCGCTGGGCTGGCATCGCGGTTGCTCCTGTCCGGTGTCATGAACCCACCCATGGAGCGATCGCGCGTCCAGTTGATTGCCGTCCTGCTGGCCCTGGCCGTGGCGGTGTATGCCTCGTGGGTCATCCTGCGGCCGCTGCTGGGCGTGCTGGCGTGGTCCGTGGTGGTGACGGTGCTGTTTTATCCGGCTCACCGCCGTATCGAGGAGCGACTTGGCCAGGGGGCGCTGTCGGCGCTGCTGTCGACCACACTCATTGTGTTCACCATCCTGATCCCGACAGCCGTGGTGGTTGCGGCCACGGCTGCCGAGGTCAGCGAGATGTCAGAGGGGATGCCGGTCACCCTGGCAGAGTGGCTCAGCCCGGAGAATCCGACAACGGGCTCGGCGGTGCGTATGGTCGAACGTTTCGTGAGCCTCGACCGGTGGCGTGAGCCCGACACCGTGCGTCACGCGCTCGAGGGACTGAGCACCGAACTGGCCAGCGGCTCGGTGCGCCTCGTTGGCGGTGCCCTCACCATCGTGGTGCAGATGGGGCTCGTGGTGTTTACCACGTTCTTTCTGTTGAAGGACGGCCGGATGATACGCACGAGCCTCTACGAACTCGTGCCGATCGACAACAAGCGGCTGCGCGCGCTGTTCGTGCGCACGAACGATGTGATTCGCGCCAGCGTTTACGGCACGTTGCTGCTGGCGGTCATCCAGGGCGGGCTGGGCGCGCTGGCGTTCATCGTGCTCGGTTTGCCCTCGCCGCTGCTCTGGGGCCTCGTCATGACGCTGGCCTCCATCGTCCCCTTGCTGGGCGCGTTTGTCGTGTGGGTACCGGCCGCCATTCATCTCGTCGTGATTGGCGAGATCTGGAAAGCGCTGGCGCTGACGGCCTGGGGAACCGTCGTGATTGGAATGGCCGACAACGTGCTGCGACCCGTGCTGGTGGGCACCCGTACTCGCATGCACGAGCTGGTGATTCTGTTTGGTGTGCTCGGCGGTCTTCGTGTGTTCGGAGCGCTGGGTCTGGTCGTCGGCCCGGTCATTTTCGCCGTCACGCTGGCGCTCGTCCAGGCGCTGCGCGAGGTGAGCGCGCCGTCCGCGGACGACGCGTGAGCATCGTTCGGCCGAAGGGTGGGCGCGGCCTTACCCACCTTTGCCCGTGTGCTGCTCATTGGCCTGGCACGCACCCTGCTTTGTTCCAGCAACGGAGGTCAACGTCATGAAGCGCTCATCCATATCGATCCTGTTGCTGGCCGCTGCTGTGGGCGCCGGTGCGGCGTGTCAACGTGCGCCTGAGCCGGAGCCCATGCCTGAGCCGACAACGGCCGACTCGCTGCGCGAAGCTGGTCGTGAGGCAACCGATGCAGCCCGGGAAGCCGGCCGCGACATGATGGACGCCGCGCGTGATGCCACCGGGACCGTCAACGTGAAGGCCGCGCTGATGCTCGACAACGCGGTCGATGCCAGCAGCATCGACGTGGACACCGATGCCGCCGCGCGGGTGGTCACGCTGCGGGGCTATGTGCCGACCGGCGAGCAGCGCACGCGTGCGGAGGAGATAGCCACGCGAGAGGCTCCCGGATATCGGATCGACAATCAGTTGAGGCTGGCCACGCCGTAGGCAGCCCGCGTCGAGGCCACGGCGGCGCCCGGCCCCCCAATTGGACCGGGTAGCCGCCTCCGTGTGTACGGGCCGTGCTAGGGCTGATCGTCGGGATCGGGTGTGTCGGGATCCGGAATGGTCGACGGTGGATCGCTCGCCGGGAAACTCTCTTCGATGGTCCGGTCGAGATTGGTATCGTGCGTGTCGTCGGCTGGCCGT
>CAZZGM010000221.1:0-955 GCA_964653955.1 uncultured Bifidobacteriaceae bacterium
TCCACCTGGCCACCGCGCTGATCTGGCGTGACCGCCTCGGACCGTTGCCGCAGATAATGACGCACGACGCCGGGCTTGGTGCTGCGGCACGCGCGTTCGGCTTCCACGTCCGCGGCACCTGAACGGGCCGGTAGCGCTTCGGCCAACTCCGGGATCGGTTCGGCATCAACTGGATGATCCTGCACGAGCGGCCAGCACCGCCCGCATAGTGGTGGTGCCGTTCTATCGTCGCCATGGCGTCGGCAGGGCCAGATGGCCAACGGCGCGCAGCCCCTTTGCGCACGCCAACGCGGGCGCACATGCGTCACTTCCGCTCCAGGGCTCCGAGCGCCTCGCTCAGCCGGCGCTCGAGCTCGCCGACCCTGTTCGTCAACTCCTTCACGGCATTCAGCATCGTCCAGAGGATCGGATCCGCATCCAGACGCAGGTAGCCGTTCTCCGCCACCGACACGGCTTCGGGGATGACGCGCCGCACGGCCTGCGCGCTGAAGCCGACGTATTCGCCGCCAGCCTTCAGACCGAGCGGGTTGTCGGGACGGTATTCGAAGCGGATGGGTTCGAGCTGCACGAGCGCATCGAGTCCTCGCGAAAAGGTGCCGTGCACCGTCTTCAGCCGCTCGTCCGAAAACACGGACCAGGTGCCGCCGCCCACTTTTGAGGCGCCGCCGTTCACGCTGAGCAGCTGGTCGGGCACAAGCGTCCCGATGCCGACCCGGCCGTTGTGCTCGATGACCACACGCGTGACGGGCTCGGTGTTGGTGCTGGCCGGCGCTGTTGCGAACGTCAGCCTCGTACCGAAGAACCCGTCGCCGAAGTTCTGCGCCGCGACCGCCGAAATGATGGCCCCACGGCGCCGGGCGCCGCGCGGGCCTTTCGCTTCCGCCCGAGACGATCATCCGCTGGGTCACGAGCAATCCCGCGCAGGCGATGGGCCTCGGCGACCGCATCGGCACGC
>CAZZGM010000221.1:965-5867 GCA_964653955.1 uncultured Bifidobacteriaceae bacterium
CACGGCGCCGGGCGCCAATCGGACCGACGGTAATGCCTTCGAAGGTGATGCGGCCGAGAGCATCGCCGCTGAGGAGCGTGAGCGGTGCAGTACGCGTGCCGCGGCCCCGCACGAAGCCGAGTTGCGGACTGGCGGACTGACTGTTGTTGAACAGATCGGTGCTCACGAGGCCGCCGTGCGCGAACACGCTCTGCTGTGCCGACACACGTTGCGCGCTCATGTCGCCCCCAGCCGCCATGTGTCCCTGGACATTCACGTCCCGCTGCACGTTGATGTTTCGCGCGACGTTCACGTCCTGCCGGGCGTTTACGTCCTGTGCGGTCACGATGCCGCCGATCGAGGCGGTGCCCGTCACGGTCAGCGAGCCAAACCCGCCGCCGTTCGACACCACGCTGCCCGCCGTCAGGGTCCCTGCCACCGTACCGCTGCCCACGACATTGATGGCCGCAATCGTGAGTCCCACGGGCGCCGGCCGCGGACTGCCCGGAGTACCGCCGCCAGATGTGAACACGAAGACCCCGGATCCACCCGCACTATCCACCCAGGTGCCGTTGAGTGTCGAGAGATTCAGCGCCACAGCCACGTGTACCGGCGCCGCGGTCGGCGCGACGATGATGTTCAGACCGAGGCCGACGGTACCGTCCGGGTTGAGCACGGCCGTCCCGCTCGCTGGCGCCTGTCTCGCCGCACCGCATTGATCATCCGATCCGTTCAGCGTGTAGACGCCGCGGTCCTGCACGACGGTCAGCGTGACGACATTGCAGTACGGCTGCAACTGCCACCGGAACGTGCCGAGCGACTGCGCGGGAGCCGGTGCCGCAAGGCCGATCGTGAACAGAAGCGCGAGCGCGGCCCACACTCCCTCCCGTGACTGCCTGCGCCGTTCGCGTTGTCGGCGGCCCATTTGTGCCTGCCTGTGTCGTCTGCGGCTCATCGAGGCACCTCGTTCATGCGTGCCAGCGTGGTCAGTGCCTCAGTCAGGCGGCGTTCGAGGTCGGCTACACGTGCGCGCAACGCGGCAATCCCGGATGTCTGCGCATGGTCGATGGCCGTCTGCGCCTCACTTGCAGCGCGGTCGCGCTGTTCGAGTGCCTGAATCGCACGCAGCGCAACGCCGTCCGCGTCAATCGTGTTGATGCGCAGCGGGTCCTCACCCAAACCGAACGCCGCGTGGAAGTCCTGTGCCGTCGGGCCGACATGGCGTATCTCCGCGTCCTGCGTTTTGTAGTTCCACTCGCGGATGGGCATCCGCGCGATCTTTTCCAACACGTCCTCACCCGCGAGATCGCGGAAGTTTTCCTTCATGTTGACGTCCGAGAGCGCCAGCCACGAGCTGCCGCCGCTCACGAGCGCCACGCCCGCCGTGGCTCCGGCATTGCTGAAGAAGCTGACGCCGCCGGCCGCACGGACAATGAACTGGTTCGGCGCCTGCGAAACGACCGCGTTCGGGCCGGAGCGATCGCCGTAGACGAACGATCCGAACGCGGCCGCCTGGGTAATCGCGTTCGTCCCGAGCGCCACGCTGCCCACGCCGCCGGCCTGCGGGCGATCGCCGAGCGCGACGGCGAACGTGGTGTGGGCGAAGGCCTGGTTGCCGCCGGCAACACTCGTCGTCCCCATGGCACCCGAGTTGGACCCGAACGCGAAGCTGCTCGAGCCGACGGCCATGGTGTTGACGCCGAAGGCCGCGCTGTGTGCCCCGACGTTGGCGTCGTTCCACTCCCCACCGGACACCTGCCCGGCGCGGAATGCCCCCTTGGCCGGGTGCCACATCATGCGCGTGCCGGCGCCGATCGCCGGGATGCTGCCCGTCCCCTGCGTGCCGCGGGCCGCGAAGCCGCCGTCCTCGAGGAGCGTGATGGCGGCGGGAACCTGCGCCGGTGGAGGCGGCGGGCCGGGACGAGGGCCGCCGGACGTCGAGCCGGGGTTGAACAGGAACGCACCGCTGTTGCCCGCGCTGTCTCGCCACGTGCCGCTGAAGTTCGACAGGTTGACCGCGGCCAGGACGTTCACCGGGCCCGGATCACCGGGACTCGGGACGACGCTGAGCCCGATCGAGACGGAACCGTTGGCCTGCACGACCGCAATGCCGTGGACGGGAAGCCGCGGGTTGCCGCCGCACTGTTCGTCGAACCCGTCGAGCGTGTAAGCGGCGCCGCTCTGCGTGACTCGCAGCGTCAGGACGTTGCAGTACGGCTCGGTCTGCCAGCGGAAAGTGCCAACCACCTGGGCCTCCGCCGCGGATGGAATGAGAGCAGCGCAGCTGAGTGCGAGCACTCCTGTTCGTCGCCAGTCCATGTCGTCTCCTTCGTGCCCGGTGAGGGCCACTACTGGAGAGATCACGGACGCGTGGAGGAAGACGACATGAGGCACGCCCTTCGGACAATGCCTTCGTCATACGGCCAACGGTTGCCCCTGCTGGCATTCTTCGCGGAGAAGCCGTGATCTATGCTTCGGGAGGAATCGCGCACGATGCCGTGGGACAAGAACCTCTGGCCGGCCCTGAGTCCGCTTCTGGACAAGGCGCTCGACCTCGATGACGAGGCGCGCGAGGCATTCCTCGCCGGCGTCCGGTCCGAATCGCCGGAGGTTGGCCGTGCGCTCGCCGATCTGCTCGACGAGCACCACCGGATGCTGTCGTCGCCGTTTCTGGCGACCCCACTCGATCTCGCGTCGGATCCGCCGGCCACGCTCGCTGGACGCACCATCGGTGCGTACGTCCTCGAGCGGCCGCTCGGCGCCGGCGCGACCGGCACCGTGTGACTGGGCCGCCGCAGCGACGGCCGGTACGAGGGCGCAGTGGCGCTCAAGCTCCTGCATCCGAGCGCAATCGACCGCCTCGGCCAGGCGCGTTTCCGGCGCGAGGGGACGCTGCTCGCCCGGCTGTCGCATGCGCACATCGCGCGGCTGCTCGATGCAGGCGTGACATCCGGCGGCCAGCCGTTTCTGGTGCTCGAATACATCGAGGGTACCCGCATCGATCACTTCGCCCGCGATCGACGGCTGGATGTCCCGGCCCGCCTGCGTCTCTTTCTCCAGGTTGCCGACGCCGTGGCACATGCGCACGCCAACCTCGTCGTGCACCGCGATCTGAAACCATCGAACATCTTCGTGGACGAAGCCGGACAGGTGAAGCTGCTGGACTTCGGCATCGCCGCGCTGGTGGAAGACGGCCCGGATCGCGAACGCGGCACGCTGACGCGCGCGGCCGGCATCGCGCTCACGCCCGAGTACGCCGCGCCGGAACAAGCCGCGGCCGGAGCCATCACGACCGCCACGGATGTGTACGCGCTCGGCGTGCTCCTCTATCAGCTGCTGGTCGGACGGCATCCCACCGCCGCAGACACCAGAACCGAAGCCGAAATCGTGCGGGCGCTCGCCGAGGCCGAACCGATTCGGCCAAGCGAGATCGCGGCACGCCTTCGCACGGACAATGCGGATACGGCGCGCGTGCTGGACGAACGCCGCACCACATCCGGTGCACTGCGCAAGGCCTGCCAGGGCGATCTCGACGTCATCGTCTTGCACGCGCTCGAGAAGCGTCCCGACGCCAGGTACCGCACCGTCGCCGAGCTGGCGGACGATGTGCGGCGGCATCTCGAGAACGAACCAATCATCGCGCGGCCGCATTCGGTTGGTGAGCGCATGTGGCGGTTCGCCGTCCGGTATCGCCTCGAAGTAGCGCTGGCGACAGCAGCGGTAATCGCGCTGGTCGTGGGCGCGGGTGTCGCCGTGTGGCAGGCGCGCGAAGCGGCGGCGCAGCGCGATCTCGCCTACGCCAATCTCGAGCGCGCCGAAACCGCCTCGCAGTTCGTGTCGCAGATGCTCGTGAAGACGTGGGGCGAGGGCGAGCGCATCTCGCGCGACGAATTCCTCGAACGCAGCGAACGGCTCGCGCTCGAGGAGCTGAACGATCGGCCGCTGCAGCAGGCGGTCGTCCTGAGCTCGCTGTCGAACTTCTATGGCAGCCTTGGCAACAACGCCAGGGCGGCCGAGCTCGTGGGCCGCGCCATCGCGCTGCTGCCGGAAAACGCCGACGCGACGTGGCGGGCCGTGCTCGCGTGCGAGCACAGCCTGAACCAGTTCTTCCTGGCGCAGGACGACACCGCCAAGGCAACGCTGGCGCGCTGGGCGACGGATCCGGCCGTGGAACCTGGCGTCGCGGCGCGGTGCGAGCGCAATCTCGCGCAGATTTTCCTGGCCACCAACGACGCGGCCAACGCGCTGGTTCATGCCGAGCGCGCGCGGCAGCGGCTGGACGAAGCGAACGAGGCCGGCCCCACGCTGCGCGCCTCGGTGCACGCCCAGCTCGGCTTCGCCTACATGCAGAACGCACGCAGCCTCGACGCGGAGGTGGAATACGGCAAGGCCGCCGCCATCTATCGCGACCTCGACGAGCTCGGCACACCCAACGCCGTTGCCCACATGAACAACTGGGCGCTGGTCAGCCGCAACGCCGGCGACATCCCGCGCGCGCTGCAGGTAATCGAGGAGGTCATCGCCCACGCGAAGGCGGGCGCACCAGGTACCGACCTGCCACCCTATCTCGTCGCCAACCGCGCCAGTCTACTGGCGATGCTGGGGCGCTACGATGAAGCCATTGTCCAGGCCGAAGACGCGCGTGGCGTGGCCCAGCGCGCGCAGGCCCGTCCGTTCGAGGCCAACGCGTTGATTGCGGAGTCAGCGGCATACATCCCGCTCGGCGAGCTGGACGAGGCCGAACGACGCCTGCGAATCGCGGCGGATCTCATGGCCGACTTCCCGCCCGACCGCGCCGAGGCACTGTCGCTGCGCCTGCGGTGGGCGGAGCTTGCCCTGGCACGCCACGACCCGGTACGCGCGGCACAGGAAGTGGCACCGGTCATCGAGCTGTTCCAGTCGCGGTCGATGCGAGGCGCGCCG
>CAZZGM010000222.1:0-5854 GCA_964653955.1 uncultured Bifidobacteriaceae bacterium
ACGGCATTCTGGAGCGGGTGCGCGGCTCGCGCCTGGTGCACCAGATCGTCACCGAACTCGCGGTAATCGACGTCACCGCCGACGGACTCGTCCTGCGCGAGATTGCGAGCGATAACACCGAAGAGGCCGTGCACGCCGCCACCGGTGCCACACTGCATGTCAAGGGAGACATCGGCCGCTTCTGACCGGCCGTCACCCCCGGCGCGTCGCCCCCCTTCACGATGCTGTCGCGACTGGCCATCCGGCTGAGCGAGGCAAGCGAACGGTTCGTTCCGAGCGCGTTTGCCATTGCGCTGCTCCTGACGTTCGTCACCTTCGGCCTGGCGCTGACGGTGGCCGGTGCGTCACCGTCACGAGTGGTGGTGGAGTGGGGCAACGGCTTCTGGACACTGGTGCCGTTTGCCATGCAGATGGCCCTGGTCGTCCTCTCCGGCTATCTCGTGTCCACCGCCCCGGCAGTGGATCGTTTGTTCGGACGCCTTGCCACGCTGGCGAAATCGCCGCGTTCGGCCGTGCTGCTTATGGCCCTCGTCTCGATGGCGCTGGCCTGGGTGCACTGGGGCCTCAGCCTCGTCGGCTGCGCCATGTTCGTGCGCCATGTCGTCGCGGCGGAACGGCGCGTGGACTATCGTCTGCTCGTCTGCGCCGCCTACTTCGGGATGGGGGCCACGTGGCATGCGGGCCTCTCGGCATCGGCACCGCTCCTGGTGGCCACGCCGGGGCACTTCCTGGAGCCCGTCATCGGACTCATTCCGGTTGGCGCCACCATCTTCAGTCCATTCAACCTGGTGCTCACGCTGGTGGTGGTGGCGCTGCTGGCCGGACTCGCCGTGGCGCTGCATCCCGCGCCCGCCGCCACGCGTCCCATCGATCCGGCACTGCTGGATCGCCTCGAACGTTTCGAGCCGCCGACACCTCCCGCATCACCTTCGCTGGCCGCGCGCGTGGATCACGCACGCTGGCTGACCACCGCCGTGGCGCTGTGCGGATTCGCATGGGTGGCGTGGTACTTCGCCACACAGGGGTTTGCGCTCACGCTGGACGTGCTCAACTTCACGTTCCTGATGCTGGCCATCCTGCTGCATCCATCGGCAGCGTCGCTGATGGCGGCCGCCGAACGTGGTGCTCATCTGCTGGCCGGCATCGTCGTCCAGTTTCCGTTCTACGCGGGCATGTACGGCGTGATCCAGGGCACGGGCCTGGCGGAAATTTTCGGCGAGTTCATTGCCTCGTACGCCACACCCGACACGCTGCCGCTCTGGCTGTACTGGTACTCGGGACTGGTGAACTACTTCGTGCCGTCCGGCGGCTCGAAGTGGGCCATCGAGGCACCCTATCTGGTGGATGCGGCCGTGCGGCTCGGCGTCCCGACCGAACAGGTGGTACTGTCGTACGCTTGGGGCGACATGGCCACCGACATCATTCAGCCCTTCTGGGCGCTGCCGCTGCTGGCCGCCGCGCGCATCGACTTCCGCGACATCATGGGGTACGCGGCCATTGTGTTCGTCATCTATAACGTAATCGTATCGATAGCGTTCTGGCTGTTGCCGCGCGTCGCCTGACGCGTGCACGGAACGTGTGCAGGCGGGCTGTAGCCGCGTGTGACAGCGGTGATACACTGACGAATCCTGCATGCCCGTTGCCTACGACGTTCCTCAGATACACGTTGTCAACGTTCCAGCGTCATCGGTCGAAACCGACCTGATTGTCATTCCCGTCGCCGAAGATCATGTGACGTCAGCCGTGGCCGCATTCGATGCGGCAACCGGCGGAAGACTTGGCACCGCGCTGGCACGAGGTGAGTTCACGCCGCGCGCCATCGAAACGTTCGGAGCCCCCATCGTCGCTGACGGCTGGCGGGCCGGACGCCTGCTGTTCATTGGTGGCGGCCCGCGGGCCGGCATGGACAGCGAACGTTTCCGCCGAATGGCCGCGACAGCGGCGCAACTCGCGCGGCAGCAGCGATCGTCTCACGTCGCATGGCTCGACGTGGAACCTGGCATCGTGGACGCGTCGCTGCGCATCGACCTCCTTGCCGAAGGCCTGACGGTCGGTAATTTCGACGGCGGCATTCACAAGAGCCGTCCCGATCCTCGTTTTTTCATTTCCGACGCCGCCATCGTCACCGGCGTCGACAACGCGCCGGCAGCGGCGGCGGCTGGACGCATCGTCGGCGAAGCCGTCAATGCCGCCCGCGTGCTCGTGAACGAACCGGGCAATCTGCTCACGCCGGCACGGCTGGCCGAACAGGCCGCGGCGCTCGCCGCCGTGGATGGTGTCAGCATCGACATCCTGGATGAGCACCAGCTCAAGCAGAAAGGCATGGGCCTGCTGCTCGGGGTTGGACAGGGCAGTGCCGAACCGCCGCGCATGCTGGTGGCACGTTACGAACCGCAGGGAGCACCGGCAGACATCACGCTGGGGCTGGTGGGCAAGGGCATTACCTTCGACACCGGCGGCATCTCCATCAAGCCCTCCGAGGGTATGGAGCGGATGAAGGACGACATGGCCGGCGGCGCCACGGTCGTGGCCGCGCTGCGCGCGCTGGCGCTTCTGAAGGCACCGGTGCGTGTGATGGCCGTGGTTCCATCCGCTGAAAACATGCCGGGCGGACGGGCGTTGAAACCCGGCGACATCCTGCGTGGCGCCTCCGGACTGACGGTGGAGGTCAACAATACCGACGCCGAAGGCCGGCTCATTCTCGGCGATGCTCTCTGGTATGCGCGTCAGCTGGGCGCCACACACCTGGTGGACGTCGCGACGCTGACCGGCGCCTGTATCGTCGCGCTTGGCAAAATCACTACAGGACTCTTCGGCACCCCGGAACCCTGGACCGACGCCATCCGCGCCGCTGCGGTGCGCGCGGGCGAGAAGGTGTGGCCCATGCCCATCTTCGATGAGTACAAGGAAGCACTGAAGAGCGACGTGGCCGATCTGCTCAACAGCCCGGGCCGCGCCGCCGGCGCGGTGACGGCAGCGCTGTTCCTCAAGGAATTCGCGGGCGACGTGCCATGGGCGCACCTGGACATTGCCGGCACCGCCTGGGCCGACGAGACCAAGCCATGGACGGGCCGTGGCGCCACCGGCGCCATGGTCCGCACGTTGGTGGAACTGGGCCGGAACCCGCTGCCGCGATAAGCGGCGGAGGGATGGGCTACACTGAACTCGTGCTGCAACAGGCGCCGGACAACATTCCCGACGTCATCACGCCAACCGTCCGGATTGTCGAGGTCGTCCACGAGCCGACGCCCGAGTTGAGCATGATTGATGTGGCCGTGGCGGCGTTCGGCCTCACGGGCGTCATCATGGCCTCGGCGGTGGTGGCCGGTCTGGCGGCGGGCGCGCTGTTCATCTGGTACCGATCCCGCCGCGCCATTACCATCATCGAAGCCCGCGGCGGCCAGCACGACCTCTTCAAGGCCTGACGGGCCGCCAGCTCCCGGACGATCCCCCCGCGCTGTGTCCCGTGTCGTTCCCGGGACGCCTCACATCAGAACTGCTCGCGACTCGCCTCGGTGGTCTGCCGCTTCAGCGCGTTGCGATAGTTCATGACGGCCCCGTGCAGTGCCTCGGCAATCCGCTGCTTGTAGGCCGCGGTCTTCAGCAGTTGTGCTTCCTGCCGGTTCGTGAGGAACGACACCTCCGCCAGCACGCTGGGCATGGCCGCGCCAATCAGCACCACGAAGGGCGCCTTCTTCACACCCAGATTCCGGACGTTCTTGTTGGACCGGCGCAGCCGCGTGACCACGGCCTCCTGGACCATGCCCGCGAGATCGCGTGACTCATCGAGCTTGTCGTTGAGGGCAATGGCCTTGATGATGTCGGGCAGGCTGTTCATCGAGCGGTCGGACGCCGCGTTCTCCCGCGCGGCCACGGCTTCGGCATCGGGCGTCGCGGCAAACGACAGGTAGTAGGTTTCCACGCCGTGCGCCGCGGTATTGCGGCTGGCGTTGGCGTGAATCGACAGGAAGAGGTCCGCGCCTTCGCGGTTGGCAATGGCCGTGCGCTCCTCGAGCGGCACGTAGACGTTCGTCCGGCGGGTGAGGACCACCTCGATGCCGGGTTCGGCAGCAAGCAGCTTCTCGAGGCGGAGAGCGATGTCGAGCGTCAGTTCCGACTCGCGGATGCCATGGGCGCTGGCGCCGGGATCGCGGCCGCCGTGGCCCGGATCGATCACGATGCGCGAGACGCCCAGCCCCAGCTGACGCGACAGCGAAAAGTTGCGCGAGCCACCGGCCAGAGGAGCCGCGGGTTCGGCCGGCGGCGACGCCGGTGATGCCGCCGCCACAGAAGCCACCGACGACTCGCGGAGATCGGCCGGCGCCGCATCCCGCCGCACAGGCGGCGCAGCCGTGGCCGTTGCGGTGCCAGGCGTGGCCGCACCAGCGGGCCGGGAAGCCACGAGCGCTCGTCCCGCCGGTGTCCGCTCGAAATCGACCACGAGCCGGAACGGGTTGTAGAGCGTGAAGACGCTGTGGCGCGAGACTTCCTTCAGGTCCAGGACCACCCGCACCGTGCCGTTCGGATGGCGGCCGGTCCGGATCTGCGGCACGACATCGTCTTCGTAGCTGAGCACCGCGTCGACGAGCGGGGACGCCAACTGTGCGCCGCGGAGATCGACGAACACGCGGTCGGGATCGGTAATCCGTTCCTCGTGGTACGTCACCTCGCGATCGAGCGTCATGGTGACGCGCACCGTGTCGGGCAGCACCGTCCGTTCGATATCGGTGATCTCGGCCCGTACCGCGCTGCCAATGGAGGTCTCCTCCGGTGCCGGCGGCGCGCTGACGGCCGTCGGCGCCGGAGCCGACGCGGCGGCCGGCGCGGCGCGCGCGGGGGCGGGCGGCGCCGGTTTCGGCGGGGGTGCCGGACTCGCGGATGTGAGCGACGCTTCGACCGAGCGGGCGCGTTCGAGGCTGGCAATCTGCGTTCGGGTACGCCGGACCAGCGAGCTCGACGGGTATTCGCGAATCAGCCAGTTGTAGAGCTGCAGGGCCTTGTTGCGGTCGTCGGCACGCCCGAACCGCCGGTACGCCGCCTCGGACAGATTGCCGCCCTGCCAGAGCGCGTTGTCACAGTACCCATTGGTGGGGAAGCGGCGGACGATGCCTTCGTAGGCGGCGACCACGCGGGTGACGTCGCGGAGGATACGAGTACGCTCGGGCGCCGGAGGGTCGTTCCGACTGTCGAGCGACGTGCGGACGGTGGCCTCGCGGGCGAGCGCCGTCTCGTAACGGACCTTGGCCGTCTGCGCCGCGGCCGGTCCCGCTGCCAGCGACAGCAGGACCACCACGAGGCCGACGATCGAGGCGCGTCTGTACCGTCTCATCGGGCCTCCGTTATCGCAACTGCGCGTCCACTTCGTCGAAGTAATCACGCCCCACCAGCACTTCGCGCGCCTTTCCCCCCTGGGCCTGTGACACCAGGCCTTCGGCCTCCATCATGTCGACCAGGCGGGCGGCCCGGCTGAAGCCGATGCGCATCTTGCGCTGCAGGTAGGAAATGGACGCCTGACCGCTCTGCACGACAATGCGCGCGGCCTCGTCGTACAGCTCGTCCTTCTCGTATTCGATGCCGTCCGGACCATCTTTCTTGTCGTCGGCCGTGATGCTTTCGTCGAACGACGGGCGCCCCTGCTTGCGCAGGAAGCTGGCCAGCCGCGCCGACTCCTGCTCCGAGATGTACGGCCCATGCAGGCGAACGTGCCGCGAGGAGGCCGGCGGCAGGAACAGCATGTCACCCTTGCCGAGCAGCTGCTCGGCTCCGTTGCTGTCGAGGATGGTGCGCGAGTCGATCTTCGACGACACGCGGAACGAGATGCGCGACGGCAGGTTGGCCTTGATGAGGCCCGTGA
>CAZZGM010000223.1:0-5832 GCA_964653955.1 uncultured Bifidobacteriaceae bacterium
ATATCGGCAATTTCATTCTGACGCTGTCAGGGCGGCATGATTGGCTGAAGATCGTCAACTTCGCCGCCGCCGCGCCCTTCCCCAAGTCGCAGCAGGACCGTTTCACCTGGCGTGTAGGCGGCACTTATGTCACCGAAAGCGGTATCGCGCCCTACATCAGCTACGCAACCTCGTTTCAGCCGGTCGTCGGGCAGACGTTCGACGGCGATGCCTTCTCGCCCAGGCGCGGGACCTTCTTCAGGTCGGCGCGGCTGGCGAAGGCGCCATTGGCATCGCGGAACTGCACGATGTTCTGCGCCAGGGTGCCGTTGAGGCCGGAGATGCGTGCTAGCAGGGCAGCCGAGGCGGTGTTGAGGTCGACGCCGACGGCGTTCACGCAGTCTTCCACCACCGCGTCCAGCGTGCGCACCAGCTGCACCTGACTCACGTCGTGCTGATACTGCCCCACACCAATGGCCTTCGGCTCGATGCGCACGAGCTCGGCCAGCGGATCCTGCAGGCGCCGGGCAATGGAAATGGCGCCACGCAGCGACACGTCCACGTCGGGGAACTCCTGCGACGCCAGCGCCGACGCCGAATACACCGACGCACCCGCTTCGGACACCACGATCTTCGTGAGCCCGGCCTCCGGATAACGCGCCATGAGATCCGCGGCAAGACGATCCGTCTCGCGCGACGCCGTGCCGTTGCCGATGGCCACGAGCTGCACGCGATGTTTTGCCGCCAGCGCGGCCAGCGTCCGCAGCGCGCCCTCCCAGTCGTTGCGAGGTTCGTGCGGGTAAACGGTGGCCGTGTCCAGCAGCCGTCCCGTCCCATCCACCACCGCCACCTTCACACCCGTCCGTATCCCCGGATCCAGCCCCATCGTCACGCGCTGCCCCGCGGGTGCGGCCAGCAGCAGGTCGCGCAGGTTGCGCCCGAATACCCGGATGGCCTCGGTTTCCGCCGCTTCGCGCAGGCGCTGTTCGGTGTCGAGTTCGAGATGAATGGCCAGCTTGAACTTCCACGCCCAGCGGACCGTTTCAAGGAGCCAGGCATCCGCGGGACGTCCGCGATCCTCGATGCCGGCGCGTGCGGCAATCCGGCGCTCGGGCTCCGGCCGCGCGCCGGGCGGCAGCGCTTCCTCCGGCAGAACGACGCCGAGGCGCAGAAAGCCTTCGTTGCGCCCGCGCAGCAGCGCCAGTGCACGATGCGACGGGACGGCCTTCACGGATTCGGACGCGTTGAAATAGTCGGAAAACTTCGCGCCTTCCTCTTCCTTGCCGGGAACCACCGTCGACTTCCACTCGCCGCGTTCCCACAACATCTCGCGAAGGCCGCCCACCAGTTCGGCGTCCTCGGCCATCTGCTCCACCAGAATCCAGCGCGCGCCCTCGAGCGCGGCGGCCGTGTCGGCCACCCCCTTCTCCGCGTCCACGAACGCGACGGCTTCGGTGGCCGGATCCAGCGCAGGATCCGCGAGCAGCCGCTGGGCCAGCGGTTCGAGTCCCGCTTCGCGTGCCATCTGTCCCTTGGTCCGGCGCTTCGGCTTGTAGGGCAGGTAGAGATCCTCGAGGCGGGCCTTCGTGTCGGCCTCACGAATCTGCGCGGCCAGTTCGGGCGTGAGCTTGCCCTGCTCGTCGACACTCTTCAGGATGGCGGCGCGCCGTTCTTCCAGCTCGCGCAGATATCCCAGCCGCTCCTCCAGCGTCCGCAACTGCGCATCGTCCAGGCCGCCGGTGGCCTCCTTGCGGTAGCGGGCAATGAAAGGCACGGTGGCCTTGTCGTCGAGCAACGTGACGGCGGCGTCCACCTGGCGAACCTGGACGTTCAGCTCACGGGCAATACGTTCGGAAATCGAAATCATGTCGAGTCTTCAGCGATTTTGGGGGTCGGAAACGGGGAGAGGGTGGTGTGCAGGCCGAACACGGACGCGGGCGCCGCCGGGTGGCACGATTCGCGCCGCAACAGTCTATAGTGAACGCGGTCGATCGTGACCGGCGAAGGAGCAAACGTATGAGACGCGTGATTGTGGGCCTGGCTCTTGTCCTCACCGTGCCCCTCCACGGGCAGGCGCAATTTCGCGCCGCCGATGGCGTGACCGTCAACGAGGTCGGCGAGCCGCAATATTCCACCTTCTCGCTCTGCGCCATCGATCCGGCCACCGGCCAGTCGGGCGCGGCGGTGACCACGCGTGTGCCGTTCGTGGGACGGGCCGTGCCGTGGGTGCGCGCGGGCGTCGGCGCCGTGTGCACGCAGGCCTCCACCATGGTGGAGTACGGCGTGCGCGGCCTCGACCTCATGGCCAAGGGCGTGGCGCCGGCCGACGCCGTGCAGCAGTTGCTCAGCACCGACGCCGCCCGCGAGTCACGCCAACTCGGCATGATTGACATGCAGGGGCGCTCCGCGGCTCATTCCGGCAAGAACAACGGCGACTGGGCCGGCAGCCGGCAGGGTCTCAATTACACCGTGCAGGCCAACATCATGGTCGGCCCGGAAGTCGTGGAAGCCGTGGCGGCCTCGTTCGAAGCCACGGAAGGTACGGGCATGCCCCTGGCCGAGCGCATGATTCTCGCCATGGACGCCGGCCAGCAGAAGGGCGGCGACCGCCGCTGGGGCAACCTGCAGTCGGCCGCCATCAAGATTGCCGATCCCAACGATCCGGGACGCGGCGGCGATCACATTGCCCTGGCCATCGAAGTCGGCGAACACGCCGAGCCCGTCGGCGAAATGAAGCGCATCTACTACACGACGCAGCGGCGCCTCGGCTATCGCACGTTCTCGCAGGTGGAAGGTCCGGATGTGGTGGAGCTCAAGCGCATGCTGCACGCACTGGGCTACTGGCGCTCGTCGCTGACCGCCTTCCCGGAACCGCCCGCGGTGAACGCGCTACGCAATCAGCAGTTGCGCGACAGCGACCCGGCCGCATTCCAGAAGGCCCAGGCCGAACAGCGCCAGCAGGCCGCCGCTTATCAGCGCGAGTACGCACAGTTCGACGCCGAAACCGTGGCCGCCGTCGACAAGTTCCGCGAGGACAACAAGCTCACCTACGCCGGCAACCCGCCGGGCCTGGTGGACGAGCGGCTCGTCACCGCCCTGCGCGCGGCCTACCTGGACAAGAAGAAGGCGTCGCGCTGATGTCTCAACCCGAACCCTGGCTCCGTGGGCCGCTGCCGGGTATTCCGGCGCTGTTGCAGCCGGCCGCACACGCGCTGGTGATGTCCATCGAAGACTGCGAAAAGGCCATCGAGGATCTCGACGCTTCGCAGCTCTGGATTGAACCCGGCGGCGCGGCGTCCGTCGGGTTTCACCTTCGCCATCTCGCCGGCGCTACCGATCGCCTGCTCACCTACGCGCGCGGCGACGTGCTGTCGCCCGCGCAGAAGACCTACATGCTGTCGGAGCGCACACCCGGCGCCCCGGCCGCGGAGCTCATCGACGGCTGGCGGGCCATGGTGGCCGCCGCGCTGGCACAGCTTGCCGCCACGCCGGAGGACACGCTGCTCGACTTTCGCGGCGTCGGCCGCGCGCAGCTTCCGTCCAACGTGCTCGGTCTGTTGTTCCACGCGGCGGAGCACGCCTCACGTCATACCGGCCAGGTGGTGACCACGGCCAAGCTGCTGAAGGCGGGCATCGCCGGCTGACGCGACTGCCGGCTGCAATCGGAACATCGAACCGGTTGCGGCCAGGCTCCGGCACCCGGTGCGGGTGCCGCGGCACGTACAATGGGCCATGCTCCTGTCGCGCCATCATGCCGCGGCGTTCGTGGTTGCCATGTTTGCCGCGCTGGCCGGTAACGGAGCACTGCAACTGGCCCTGGACGCCGTCCGCGTGTCGAGCCGCGGCAGCGGCATTCCCTGGTGGATCACGGCGGAACTCATCGGGCGGGGCCGCTGGGTGGTGTGTGCCCTCCTGCTGTATCTGGCCACGCCCATCCTCCTGACATCAGGTCACACACGAACGCCGGCGCCAGCCGGCAACCGCGCCGAGGCGTGGCGCCATGTCGGTGTGGCCGTTCTGGTCGTGCCGCTGCTGTGGGTGGCTGCCACGTGGGTAGTGAGCGCGCTGCGGTTCACGCTGCTTGGCAGCTGGTCCACCGAAGGGCTCGTCTTTCTTTCACCGGGTTATTACCGCGGCCTCGTGCTCGACTACGTGCCGTGGCTCATCGGCGGCGCCACGGTCCTGATGGCCCGTCGTCACGTCTAACCATCATCCATGCCTGCGAGGTTATGACCATGCCTGCTACCGTTTCCGTCAAGGTGTTCGACGCCCGTGGACAGCTCGTCGGTCCCATTGATGTACCGCGCGTCGAACGCACCGATGCCGAGTGGCGCGCCCTGCTCACACCCGAACAGTTTGCCGTGGCGCGGGCACAGGGTACCGAGCGCCCCTTCTGCGGCACGCTGCTCGACAACAAGCGTCACGGCGTCTATTCCTGTGTGTGCTGCGGCCTGCCGCTGTTTGCGTCCAACGCCAAGTTCGACTCCGGCACCGGCTGGCCCAGCTTCTTTCAGCCCGTGGCAGATGAAAACGTGGCGACGCATGCCGACAGCAGCCACGGCATGGTGCGCGTGGAAATTCTGTGCGTGCGCTGCGACGGCCACCTCGGACACGTCTTCCCCGATGGCCCACCGCCTACCTACCAGCGGCACTGCGTGAACTCGGAGTCGCTGAAGTTTACCGACGTCGAGGATCTAGCCAGCCTCGCGGACGCAGCCGCGCCGTAGCCGCGAAGCGGCGAAGGCGGGTAATATCCCGCCATGTCGATCGGCATCTTCTCCCTCGTTGTCGTCCTCGTCCTGTTGTTCGCCGTCGCGCTCTACAACCGGCTGGTCCGCCTCAGGAACGGGACCGACAACGCGTTTGCCAGCATCGACGTGCAGTTGAAGCAGCGCTGCGATCTCATCCCGCGGGTCGTGGACACGGTTCGCAGCTACATGACACACGAACGAGACGTGCTGGAGCGGCTCACCGAACTGCGCACGCGCGCCACGACCACGGCGGACACGGCCGAGCGTATGGCGCTGGACGGCGAGATGTCCGGGTTGTTGCGCGGCATCATCGTCCGTGCCGAGGCCTATCCGGATCTGAAGGCCAGCGACGCCGTGCTGGGGCTCCAGCGGTCGCTGAACGAGGTCGAAGCGCAGATTGCCGCCGCCCGGCGCACCTACAACACGGCGGCGACGATGTACAACACCGCTATTGAATCCATCCCGGCCAACCTGGTGGCCGGCGCCTTCGGCTTCACGAGGCGCCCGCTGTTCGAAGCCGGCGCCAGCGAGCGCACCGTTCCCGACGTCGGGAGGCTCGCCTGATGGCGGTGAACCCCGACGCCATCGACGAACTGTACGACACCGTCCTTCAGCCTCGCATCGAGGCACTCGAACACCACCGCCTGGAGCTCCGGCGGAATATGCAGAAGGCCGCCGCTTTCGTGCTGGTCCCCGTCGCCATCATCCTCCTGGGCAGCATCGGCGGACTGTTCCTGCCCGAGGTACTGGCGGAGCTGGCCTTCGTCGCCGGCATCTTCCTGACGATGATTGGCGTGGTCATTGCGGGAGTGCGCTACCTGGTTCCCGGCACCACGGCCTACCTGAACTACCAGCAACAGTTCAAACACGAAGTGGTGGCCGAGGTGTTTCGAGCGGTATGTCCGACGGCCGCCTACGACGCCGGGCGCGGCGTTCCCGTCGAGTTGTTCGACGCCGCCGGGCTGTTCAACACGCGCGGCTCGTACTCGTCGGACGACCACGTCATCGGCACCATTGGCGACGTTCCCTTCGAAGCCGCGGAGGTGCAGCGCCGCTACACGACGGGCGGCAAGAACAAGCGCACCTACACCGTCTTCCACGG
>CAZZGM010000224.1:0-1923 GCA_964653955.1 uncultured Bifidobacteriaceae bacterium
ACGTCAAGCAGGTGTGGTCGAACTTCGACATCGAGGAGAAGGAGATCGAGGCCTCACTGGCGTGAAGGTCTTCGGCATCGACCCCGGCTCCGAGCGCACCGGCTTCGGCTGTGTGCAGAGTGACGGCCACCGCCACTGTCTCGTACGGTACGGCGCCATCGGGGTCAAAGCCGGCAGCACGTTTCCCGAGCGGCTGGGGACCATCTACCGGGCGCTGGTCACCGAAATCGAGGCGTGCGCGCCCGACTGCGTGGCCATTGAAAACGTCTTCTACGCCACGAACGTCCGCAGCGCACTCAAGCTCGGACACGCGCGCGGCGTGGCCATGCTGGCGGCGGTGGAGTGTGGCGTGTCGGTGGCCGAATACACCCCGGCGGAAATCAAGCGCGCGGTGGTGGGATTTGGCCGCGCCGAAAAGCCGCAGGTGCAGCAGATGGTGAAGCTGCTGCTCGGGCTCGATCGCATTCCGAGTCCACACGACGCGGCCGACGCCCTGGCCGTGGCCATCTGTCATCTTCATCAGGCGTCGGCTGCAGGCCCGGCACGTGGCGAGGCCCGCTCCCGGTCGCGCGCGTCCGCGCCAAAGTCCTGGCGGGACTACCGGCCGCCGGTCCGATGATTGCCCACCTCCGAGGGCGTGTGCTCGACAAACAGCCACAGCGGCTCGTGGTCGATGTCGCGGGCGTCGGCTACGACGTGGCCGTCCCGCTGTCCACGTTTTATGCCGCGGGCGAACCTGGGGCCGACGTGGCGTTGCGCATCCATACACACGTGCGCGAAGACCAGATTGCGCTGTACGGCTTTCTGACGGTGTTGGAACTCACTGTGTTCGAGCGGCTGATCGACGTGAGCGGCATTGGTCCGCGGCTGGCGCTGTCGGTGCTGTCGGGCATCGAGCCGCGCGATCTGGTGGGGGCCATCCAGCGCGGGGACGTTGGCCGGTTGACGCGGATTCCGGGCGTCGGCAAGAAGACCGCCGAACGTATGGTGGTGGAACTGCGCGACCGTCTGCCGCGCGCCGTGCCGGAGGCCGTGGATGGTGATGGCCAGGCGGCGCCGGCCGGCGACCGCCGCCGTGACGACCTGGCGTCGGCGCTGGCCAATCTCGGCTACGATCAACGAGCCATCGACAAGGCGCTCGATGCCGTGCTGAAGGACGAGAACGTGGCCGGGGCGACGTTCGAGCATCAGTTGCGCGCGGCGCTGCGCGCCCTGTCGAAGTCCTGACCGCCCGATCCACTCCCATGAGCGACCCGCGACTGGTTTCTGCGACACGCGTGGACGATGACGCGCAGTACGAGGCCGGCCTCCGACCGCGGCGGCTCGACGACTACATCGGGCAGGACCGCGTCCGCGAGAACCTGCATGTGTCCATCCAGGCGGCGTCGCGCCGTGGCGAGGCACTCGATCACGTGCTGCTGTACGGGCCGCCCGGCCTGGGCAAGACCACGCTGGCTTACGTCATTGCCAACGAGCTGGGCGTGCCCATCCGTACGACCTCGGGACCGGTCATCGAGAAGCCCGGCGATCTGGCAGGCATCCTGTCGAACCTCCAGCCGCGCGAGGTGCTCTTCGTCGACGAGATCCACCGGATGTCGCCGGCCATCGAAGAAATCCTCTATCCCGCGATGGAGGACTTCGAGCTCGACATCGTCATCGGGCAGGGGCCCGGTGCACGGTCGGTGAAGGTGCCGGTGGAGCCGTTCACGCTGGTGGGAGCCACGACACGCGCGGGTCTGCTCACCTCACCGCTGCGCGCGCGCTTTGGCATCGTCCACCGGCTCGATTTCTACACTCCGGCGGATATCGAAGAGGTGGTGAGGCGGTCGGCGCGCATCCTCGATGTGCCCATGGACGAGGACGCCGCGCGTGAGCTGGCCAGCCGGTCGCGGGGGACGCCGCGCGTGGCCAATCGCCTGCTGC
>CAZZGM010000224.1:1933-5823 GCA_964653955.1 uncultured Bifidobacteriaceae bacterium
TGCTGCGGCGTGTCCGCGACTATGCCGAGGTTCGCGCCGATGGCCGGATTACGCAGGACGTGGCGCGTGCGGCGCTGGCGCTGCTCGAAGTGGACGCGCACGGCCTGGACGAAGTGGATCGGCGGCTGATGCTGACGATCATCGACAAGTTCGGTGGCGGCCCGGTGGGGTTGAACACGCTGGCGGCCTCGACCAGCGAGGAACCGGACGCCATCGAGGACATGCACGAGCCTTATCTGATTCAGATGGGCTTCATCGAACGGACACCGCGCGGCCGGTTGGCGACGGCGCGGGCCTATGACTATTTCGGGCGCACTCTGCCCGGAAGGGGATTGTTTTGACCGAGAAGCTCCGAGCGAAGCTGGCCGGCACCACACCCATTCGCCGTGCCGCCATCAAGAGCCTGGCCACCTACGTGCCGCCGCGCCTGCTGACCAATGCCGACCTGGAGAAGATGGTCGACACGACCGACGAGTGGATCATGCAGCGAACGGGCATCCGTGAGCGGCACATCGTGGACCCCGGCGTCGCCACCAGCGACCTGGCCCGTGAGGCCGCGCTCGAAGCGATCCGGCGCGCCGGCCTCACGCCGGAGGACATCGACCTGATTGTCGTTGGCACGGTGACGCCGGACATGTTCTTTCCGAGCACCGCGTGTCTGCTGCAGCACAAGATTGGCGCGACCAACGCGTGGGGCTTCGACTTGTCGGCCGCCTGCTCCGCGTTCACCTACGCGTTGACCACGGGCAGCCAGATGGTGGCGTCTGGCGCCGCCGAACACGTGCTGGTGGTGGGCGCCGACGTGATGTCCAGCATCATCGACTATACGGACCGGGCGACGTGCGTGTTGTTTGGCGACGGCGCGGGCGCGGTGGTGCTGGGCGTGTCGGACGATCCTGACGTCGGCATCCTGGACTACGAGCACCAGATAGACGGCAGCGGTGGTCCGTCGCTGTGCATGCCGGCGGGAGGCAGCAAACGTCCGGCATCGCGGGAGACCGTGGATGAGCGGCTCCACTTCGTGAAGCAGGACGGGCAGGCGGTCTTCAAGTTTGCCGTGCGCAAGACCGGCGACGCCTGCGAACGGCTGATGCGCCGCAACGGCGTGACCGCCGATGATCTGGCGCTGTTTGTTTCACATCAGGCCAACCGCCGCATCATCATGTCCGCAGCCGAGCGGATTGGCATGCCCGACGACAAGGTCATCATCAACATCGACCGGTTCGGCAACACCACCGCTGCCACCATTCCCCTGGCGCTGAGCGACGCGGTGGTGACCGGTCGGATCAAGAAGGGCGACTTGGTGCTCCTGGCGTCGGTGGGCGCAGGTTTTACCGTCGGCTCCGTATTGCTGCGCTGGGGCTTCTGATATAAAAACGCAGGTCCGGGGCCTTCGGCGCGTGTTGGCCCCGGCAGGTTTTGCCACCCTCCCCCTGGCCGTTCTTGGCCGTTGTTGCGCGCACTGACGTGAAGCCCTGTGCTCGTTGTCTGATTACGAGACTGTTGTCCTGAATCGGGACACGATTCCGAATTTGCAGATCTTCGTGCAAATCTCGTCTGATACGACCTCATAGGCGCTTATCGTCGCTTTGTGTCTGTTCAATAATGAGTCATGAGGCTATTTGTTAGCAGAAACTGACATCGGGTTTTGGCTTGTAAGTATTTGATTTTAAATAACTTAATATCTGAATACAAAACTGGAACCCAGTTTGCTCAATAAGCGGCCAACGTGACTGTTTCTGCCCGTGAATGGCAGGCAACAAGGAGAAGACGCGTGAACCGCTGTGTCAATTTCTGTAACGAAGCCCGTGCCACTGGCCACCATGGCTGGAGACGGGGTCCCGTTGCGATCCTCCTGGCAGCTCTGGTCCTGGTGGCTCCGCTCGGTGCCCAGGGGCAGCCTGCCGCGCCCGAACAGAAACTCGATCGGCAGCTTCGCCAGCGCGTACAGCGCGATGGTGAAAGTGTTGTCACCGAGCGCGTCATTCTCCGCGTAAAACCCGGGGCACGCCGTGGCCTCGTGCAGCGATTGCAGGCGATGGGCCTGGCGGTGGACGCGGATCTGGGTGTCATCGAAGGTGTGGCCGCGCGCGTGCCGCGCCGGCTGCTGCGCCAGCTCGCACGCGACGGCGAGGTGATGAGCGTCTCGACCGACGCGGTGGTCACCGCCAGCGGCGTGGCCGGTTCCGTGTCGGGCTCACCGGAGGACGGCGGCTACACGCTGCGGCGTACGCTCGGCCTCGACGGTTCGAGCACGAAGATGGCCACGGTCAGCTTCCGCCAGGGCGCCAACGGCTACGGTGGTGTGGTCGACGGCGGCGTGGACTTCGACAGCCCGCTCTCGGCCTATCCTGCCGCGCCGACCGTCTGGGTGGAGGGATACGGGAAGTTCCCGGCCGGCATGCTCCTGCGGTTCGACGGCCTGGTTGGCACCGGCGCCGGTCAGATTCCGCCGGGCGCGACGGTGACCTCCGTGTCGCTCCATGTGTCCCAGCGTAGCGGCGGCCTGTCGGCCGCCAACCTGCGGGCGCACCGCCTCCAGGTGCCCTGGTCGGCCAGCGACTCCTGGATGAGCCTGGCCACCTCCGGTGCCGGCATCCAGTTCGACAACGTCGAGGCGCGCGCGCAGGCGGATGGGTCCGCATCGATGTTGACGGGGCAGGGCACGCAGGTGATGTCCAACAGTGGGCTCCGCGATGCCGTGCAGGCGTGGGTCAACGGCGAACCCAACTACGGCTGGGTGCTCTTCCAGTCCGGAACGACGGCCGTCCGCCTGGCGACCTCGGAAGACGCGACGCCGACGGCCCGGCCCACGCTGTCGGTGACCTACCGCGCGCCGGTGGCGACGACGTCGCTGACCGGTGCCGGCGTGACCATTGCCGTCATCGACTCGGGTATCGCGCCGACCAGCGGCCTGGCACGTATCAAGACGTCGCGGGATTTCACCACCGGCAACCCGAACCCGCCAGCCGGTCCCGCCATCGACCCGTACGGCCACGGCACCCACGTCGCGGGCCTGGCGGGCAGCAGTCAGTCTGAGCTGGCGGGCGTGGCGCCGGGCGTGAGCTTCGTCAGCCTGCGCGTGCTCGATGCCAATGGCGCCGGCCGTACCAGTCATGTCATCAACGCCATCCAGTGGGCCGTGGCCAATCGCCACGTCTACGGCATCGACGTCATCAACCTGTCGCTGGGCCATCCGATTTTCGAGGCGGCCGCCAGCGATCCGCTGGTGCAGGCGGTGGAAGCCGCCGTACGCGCCGGTGTGGTGATGGTGGTGTCGGCGGGCAACGTCGGCCGCAACCCGGTGACCGGTGCCATTGGCTACGCCGGCATCACGTCGCCCGGCAACGCGCCCTCCGCCATCTCGGTGGGCGCGGTCAAGACGGCCGACACCACACGTCGTACCGACGACCTCGTGGCCGAATACAGCTCGCGTGGGCCGTCGTGGTTCGATGGGTACGCCAAGCCCGATCTGGTGGCGCCCGGCCACCGGCTGCTTTCGATTGCCACGCCGGATCAGCTGCTGTACCGCACATACGAAACGGCGCGTGGGCCGTCCCTGGGCGCGTCCGCCTCGCTGCGCCTCAGTGGCACGAGCATGGCGGCCGGTGTCACCAGCGGTACGGTGGCGCTGGTTGTCCAGGCATCGAGGCAGGCATTCGGGCGCTCGCACACGCCCAACGCCGTGAAGGCCATGCTCCAGCACACGGCGTTCACGATGAGCGATACGAACGGCCAGCCCTACGATCGCCTGACGCAGGGCGCGGGCGCACTGAACGCGTCCGGCGCCGCCAGTCTCTCCGGCGTGCTCAACCCCACCGTGCCGACCGGCACCTGGTGGCTGACGCAGGGCGTGTCCCCCAGCACCACCATCGATGGCCAGAACATCG
>CAZZGM010000225.1:0-5819 GCA_964653955.1 uncultured Bifidobacteriaceae bacterium
GTGGGGGTGTCGAGCAGGCCGAGGATGGCCAGCATGGTGGACTTGCCGCAGCCCGAAGGCCCGGCAATGGCAATGTATTCGCCCTGTTGAATTTCGAGATGAATCCCCGCGAGCGCGTGCGTCTCGACTTCGTCGGTGTAGAAGACCTTCTTGATCCCATCCAGACGGATGAGCGGCTGTGCTGAAGCGTTCATCGAGGCTCTCCCAGAGAGTGTTCCATCGTCACAAGGGCCGTGCACGAAGCTAACGCAGACGAATCCGATCGAACTGATCCCACGCCGACATGTCCGACAGCACCACCTGGTCGCCTTCGGCCAGGCCACCGACGACTTCGATGGTGTTGACCGAGCTGCGGCCCAGTTGCACCTGCAGCCGCGAGGCTTCACCGGTGGCCGGGTCGAGTTTGAACAGACCGACGGTGCTCTGCTCCTGGCCGAATGCCGGCCGTCCCACATACAAGACGTTTTCGAGGCGATCCAGTTCCACGGTGCCGTCGACGCTCAGGTCCGGACGTGCGCCGCGTGGCAGGTCACCTTCGAGTTCGACGTCAACGGTGACCGTTCCGTTGACGGCCGACGGATCGATACGGACGACCTTGCCGGGAATGAAGCCGTTGCGCGTGTCCACCTGCGCCACCTGGCCGATGGTGAGATCGCGGGCCTGCGTTTCGGCAATACGCAGCTCGGCCTTCAGGCGGTTGGGGTCGGCCACGCGCGCCAGGTTGGTGCCGGTCGCCACCTGTTGGCCCACCTCTACTGGTACCTGTTCGAGCACGCCGTTCATGCCGGCTCGCACGCGCAGCTCGTCGACGCGCCGGCGGCGCAGTTCGAGGAGCGACCGCAGCTGATCGATGCGGGCCTGCTGGGCCTTCAACTGCGCCCGGATGTTGTCGTCGGCCACCTTCACGCGGTCCTGCTCGAGGGCGTTGCGGGTGGCCAGCGACTCGGCGCGCACGGTCGACTGCTTCAGCACCAGCGCCGACACCAGGCCGTCCCTGGCCAGGTCCTCGTTTACTTCCTTTTCGAGGCGGGCCTGCTGGAAATCGGCCTCGACGGTGGCCGCTGTGGACCGCTGGGTAAGACGTTCGGTCTGGAGCCGTGCTTCGAGACTGGCCAGGTCGGCCTCCGCTGCCAGGTACTGCTGCTCCGCATCGTCCAGGAGTTGCTGCGCATCGGGATCGCTCAGTTCCAGAATCACGGTGTCGGGCGTGACGATGGCGCCGGGGCGCAGGACGATACGTTCGACGCGGCCCTGTGTGGCGGCGGGAATCCAGCGGCGGGCTTCGTCGACGGGCACGAGCGTGCCGAGGCCGCGGACCTGCCGCAGCATCGCGCCGCGCTTGACCGTGTCCACCCACACGGTGGCCCGCTCGACCGTGGGAGCCGCCGGTTTGAGCCGCGCCAGGACGACGGAGACGACTCCGACGACCAGGAGGGCGGTGACGGCAAGCGCCACCTGCTTCATCTTCTTCTGGCGAGCGACAGATGCGGGACGCTGTATATCCATGGAGCGCGTTGACCTCCGAAATCACATGAGTCGCGGGCAGCCCGATGATACTGGCGTACCTGCGTCTCTATCGCACTTATCACGAGTCGTGCCAGCGCACCACCCGGACGTCAATACCCTGATTCAACGAGATTTTACGGGCTGAGGTTCCCGGCGCGGCGCCAGGGTGTTCGGAAGTGGGATTGTGGCATCCCCAGCCGGACACGCGCGCGTTCAGCGCCGCAGCCGGAACACCAGGTCCGGGCCGCCATGCTCGTGGAACTCCGCCACCGGATCGATGTCGGGATGGGCGGTGAGGGCCGCGGCCCACTGTCCGGGCCGCTCGTCTGGCATGAACGCGCTGTGAATGACGATCAGGTCGACCTGCCGCTCCCGGAGGTAGGCAATCGACTCGTCCGACGGAAATGACCGCAGGCACTCGGTGAGGCGGAGGTACGACCGCGGATGGAAGCCGCTGTAGCCGTTGACCAGGGGCTGCCAGTGTTTGGTGCTGGCCACCATGTAGAGTCCGTCCCACGTGGTGTGGAGAGCATCGGCGGTCGGCAGCGGCAGTTCCAGCACCACGCTCCGGGGCTGCTGTGCCAGCCAGCGTGCCACGGCCGGGGGCTCGGTGGGGAGTTCCAGCCACTCGGGCGGGCGTGAGGCGTACTCGAGGGCAAGGACGCCAAGCATGACGGCCGTCCCCGCGCGTGCCCATGACGGCCGGCGCCGGAGGATGGCCGCCCAGCCGTACGCGGCAAGGACGGCCACCGCCAGCAGCACCAGCAGGCTCGCCCGTGCCGGCGCGCGCAGGCCGCGATAGACGACGAGCACGTCGCGCAGAACGGTGTAGATCGGCGTATTGACGCCAAACGATACCAGCAGCCCGACGGTTGCGATGATTGCCAGTTGGGTCTTGCGTGCATGCCACGCGCGCAGCCCGATTGCCGCCAGTGTGAGCGCGGCGAGGCCGGGAAACAGCCGGCGTTCGGCTCGGCCGAGATGCCCGGTGAGCGGACCGTACAACAGATTGTGATCGTCGGACGCCAGGTAGTTCTCGGGCGTGGCCGACCACTGGGCGGTCTCGGTACTGCTGCGTTCGCCGACCGCGCTGCGGTTCTGGACATACAGCCACAAATACGGCCCGGTGATCACGCCAGCCGCGAGCGCGACGACCGTCAACTGCGCGGCAAAGGAGCGGCGCCGGTCGTTTGGCAGGTGCCACCAGCGCCACGGCAGTGCGAAGAGCAGGGCCGTCGCCAGGAAGACCGCGTAGTAGATGCCGCTCAGTACCTGCAGGACGACGGCGGCGCCAAACCCGGCCATGTCGCGCCAGCGTCCCGATTCGAAGGCGCGGTCCAGAAAGTAGAGGGCAAGCGGCAGGAACACCGTGGCCTGCAGCTCGAGGTGCATGTAGTGGTCGACCCGGAACGTGGCAAACGCGAAGATGCAGCCGGCCAGCAGCGCCCCGGGACGGCTGCCGGTGAACCGCAGGGCCAGCAGGTAGGTCGCGGCTCCGGACAGCGCGAGGCACGCGAGCATCAGCACGTTGTAGACCAGCACGGGCGAGACGCCGGCGGCAATGAACGGTGTGGCCACCACTCCCTGCAGCAGCACGCCGTCGGTGAACGCCAGCGTCCGTGTTTCGGGATGGAAGATGTTGGTGTCGGCCAGCGGTGCGCCGGTGGTGAGGGCGTGCGCAATCCACGAGATGCGCCAGATGCTCAGCAGCGGATCGTCGTGCGAAGGCACCCAGCGGTGCAGCCCCAGCACGTGCGGCCAGGTGAAGGCCACCGCCAGTACGCCATAAAACGCCACGACGGCGGCAGCGTGCCGCAGCCCGGTCAACACGCGGGACCCATGGCCGAACACGTCAGGGGCGTCAGCGGAGGCGCTGGCCGCCAATCCACACCTGCTCGATCTGTCGCAGGTTGCGGATGTCGTCCGCGGGATTGGCCCCCAGCACGAGCAGGTCGGCCACCTTCCCCTCGGCAATCACGCCGAGATCGGTGTTTTCGTGGCACCGCGCCGCGTCGCCGGTGGCCGAGACGATGACCTGCATCGGCGTCATCCCCGCATCGACCATCATTTCCATTTCGAGGTGCTCGAAAAATCCCTGGAAACGGGCCGGCGGTCCGCTGTCGGTACCCATGGCAATGCGCACGCCCTGATCCGACAACGTCTTGAGGTTACGCATGGCCACGTCCAGGCCGGCTTTGTACTGCTGGCCGAGCTTGTAGGCGGGGCTCGCACGCACCTGCGCCTGGCGGTTCGTATCCGACAACTGCCGGACGATGTCCTCGTCGACCGAGCGGGTGAAGAACGGATCGTTCACCCAGGGAGGCGTGGACTCGTAGATGAACGTCGATACTTCGCGCGTGAAGGTGGGGCAGTAGCACACGTCGCGGGCCTTGAGCGCCGAAACGAACGCCTCGTCGACCGGTACATCACGCACGCTGTGACCCACGAAATCCGCCCCCGCCTCCACCAGCGCCTTCGCATCGTCCAGATAGAAGATGTGCACGGCCATGCGCAGGTCGCGTTCGTGGGCGCGCGCCACGGCCGCGCGCCAGGCCGGTTCGGGCATCTTGCGGCTGGTGCCGAGGTTGTCGTCCACACGAATTTTCAGGATGTCGGGCTTGCCGTCGGCCACCTTGTCGGTCATGGCCCGTGCTTCATCGGCGGTGGAGCCATTGATGACGGCGCCGGCCACGTAGACGCGGGCGCGGTCGAGTGGCCCGCCGCGCGCCTGCTCGTCGCGCAGCGCAAAGCCTGCGGCCTGGTCGTCGCCAAGGCTGTAAACGGAGGTGATGCCGTAGTCCGCGTAGGTCCTGAGCTGGCGGACGAGGTTGTCGCGGGTGTAAAACTCCGGCGACGAACGCAGTCCCTGGGTGGCGGCCACGTGGCCGTGGGCGTTGATGAGTCCGGGCATGAGCGTTTTGCCCGTCAGGTCCACGCGCGTCGCCTCCGCGGGAACCTGTACCTGCGCGGCCGGCCCGACGGCGGCAATCCGCCCGTCGCGGACGATGACGGTGGCGTTGTCCATGACGCCGCCCGTGCCATCAATCACCCGTGCGCCCGTGAGGGCGGTAACCTGGGCCGCCGCCACCAGAGGCAGCGCCATCAGCGCCATGGCCATTCCCGCCGTTCGTGCCCGCGTGTTCATGGCCGAGAGCTTACCATCGCGCCCGCCGGTGTGCGGTAACATGAGCGCGAATGGTGGCACGCGAGATCCTGGTCGCGGACGACGATCCGGTGCTCCGGCTCATTGCCACCACCATGCTGAAACGCGCCGGGTACGCGGTGACACCAGTGTCCGACGGCCAGCAGGCGTTGACGCTGCTGACGGCCGACGAAGGCCCGTCGCTGGCGCTGCTCGACTGGGTGATGCCCCGGCTGGATGGCCCCGAGGTGTTGCGGCGCGTGCGCGCGGCACAGGGCAGCCGCCCACCCTATGTGATTCTCGTGACCTCGCGCGGCGGCGCCGACGACATCGTGGCCGGTCTCGATGCGGGCGCCAACGACTACCTCACCAAGCCGGTCGACGAAGAGGAACTCATCGCCCGCGTGCGCGTGGGCATTCGCGTGCTGGAACTGCAGGAAGCCCTGGCCGATCGCGTCCGGCGGCTCGAGGAGGCGCTGGGCAACGTCCGTCGCCTGCAGGGGCTGCTGCCGATGTGCGCCTACTGCAAGTCGATTCGCGACGATCGGAACTACTGGCAGCAGGTGGAAACCTACCTGAGCGAACGTTCCGATGTGCAGTTTTCCCACAGCTACTGTCCGAGCTGCTACGAGGTGCACGTCCGGCCGCAGGTCGAGGAGCTGGAACGCGAAACGCGCGCCCGCCGCCAGCAGCGCTGAGCCGGCCCCGCTTTGCACCCGCGCCATGCCCGCACCATGTAGAATCGGAAGACTGGAGTCCCCATCATGATCGTTCAGCGTTATCCCGAGCCGTTTATTGCCCCGATGCGGGCCGAACTCACCCGTCTTGGCTTCGAGGAGCTGCGTACGCCCGAAGCGGTGGACGAGGCCCTCAAGCAGCCGGGCACCACGATGATTGTGGTGAACTCGGTGTGTGGCTGCGCGGCCGGCAAGGCCCGTCCCGGCATTGCGCTGTCGCTGCGGCAGGGTGCCCGTCCGGAGCATCTGGCCACGGTGTTTGCCGGAGCCGATGTCGAAGCCACCGAGCACGCCCGCGCGCAGTTCGCGCCGTATCCGCCCTCGTCGCCCTCCATCGCGCTGATGAAGGATGGCAAGCTCGTCTACATGATGGAACGGCGTGAAATCGAAAACCAGAGCGCGGACATGATTGCCGCCAAGCTTCAGGCCGCGTA
>CAZZGM010000226.1:0-5808 GCA_964653955.1 uncultured Bifidobacteriaceae bacterium
GCTATCGCGTCGGTACCCAGCTCAACTTCCTCGAGGCATCGGGCCAGGGAGCCGCCAGCTATGCCACGGAAGGAATCGAGCGCATCAGGACCGCAGCCGGATCGCTGACGGGCGGGTTGATCTCACGGGAGCGGTACGGCGTGACCGGAACTGTCGCCGTCAGCTACGAGCCGGCATTTCTCTTCGATGCGTTTGCGCCAGTCGCCTCCGAAAGCAACCAGGGTGCGCTGGCGGACATCGTCCCGGCACAGGGTGTCAGCGGCCAGCGCTGGCTCACGACAGACGGAACGGTGTCGGCGTATCGCGGATGGACGGTGCAACAACGATCAGAAGTGCGGTACAGCGCCATTCGCCGTGAGCCCATCCGCCCCACCATGACGGTCTTGAACAACAGCGGCAGCATGATGTCGGTCCAGCACGACTGGATGCCCCGGCGCACTCTCACCGTCGAGATGTCCTACGCCTACCAGGAGAACCATCAGGATGTCCAGATTGGCGCCGCGCAGGTGCTGCAGACCCACCGCGCACGCACCGGCGTGTCGATCTCGCGGCGTTTGTCACCATCACGGTCGCTGACGCTGCGCATGATCGGCGGCGTGGCCCGCAACCGCGTGGAGGCCACCGAGGCGTTCCCCGGCGTCGAGTTCACGGTACCGACAGTGTCGGGATCGGCGCGTATCGATCTGACGCGATCCTGGTACGTTGCCGTGGACGCCGCGCGCGACGTCAACGTGCTTCAAGGCCTGTCACCACAGCCGTTCACCTCCAATACGGTATCGGCGCGGGTTGGCGGCAATGCAACGTCCAGAGTCCAGCTGGCAGCATCGCTGGCCTACTCGCACGGAGCCGGGCGACGCGGCAGCATCGATGCCGGTTCCTTCGAAAACATTGCCGGGCTCGCGCAGGCGCAAGTCGCGCTGACGCGGCAGGCGGCACTCTTCGTCAGCTACCACTACTACGACTATCAGCTCATGGACATCGACGTGGTTCAGCCCGAATTCCCACTCCGGCAGGGCCGGAACGGTATCCGGGCCGGCGTGACGTTCTGGCTGCCAATCATCGGCCGCTTCTAGGACACCGACCAATGCTCCCAGGAAAGACCCTGACGCCCGCCGACATCGTGCAGATGCTGCGCCGGCGCGCCTGGCTGATTGCCATCCCACCGGTGATCACGCTCTTTGCCGCGCTGCTGTACTCGTCGCGCATCCCGAACATGTACCAGTCGGACATGCTGATTGCGATTGACCCGCAGCGCGTGCCGGACGCATTTGTCCAGTCCACCGTCACCCTAGAAACGGATCGGCGGCTGGACGCCATCTCCGTTCAGGTACTGAGCCGGACGAACCTGGAGCAGATGATCGATTCGCTCGATCTCTACCCGGACGAGCGCCACCTGATGCCCATCGAGGACGTCGTTTCGAAGATGCGCGACAACATCACCTGGACGTTCGAGTTCGCGCGGCCGCGCGGCGGGCGGGGCGGCGACCCCACGGCCTTTCACGTGATGTTCACCTATCCCGATCCCAATGTGGCCGCCGAGGTCACTCAGCAAATCGGTTCCCTCTTCGTGGAGCAGAACGTCAGGGAGCGCAACGCGCTGGCGGGTGCCACCAACCGGTTCCTCGAGACGCAGCTGGCCGACTCGCGCAAGAAGCTCGAGCAACAGGAGCAACGCCTCGAGACCTTCCGGCAGCGCTATGGCAAGGAGCTGCCGACGCAGCTGCAGAGCAACATGCAGGCGCTGGCAAGCGCGCAGATTCAGGTGCAGAGCCTGGTCGAGGCCGTGGCCCGCGATCGCGACCGCAAGCAGATGCTGGAACGGCTGTACCGCGAGGCGCTGGCCGAACCCCCCGTGGCGACACCGCGCCAGGCGCAGGTACAGGGCGACCCATCAGCTCCGTCGACCGGCGGCTCGGCGCAGCAGCAGCTCGCGGCCGCCCGTGCCTCGTTGACCAGCCTGGAGACGCGCTACAAGCCCGATCATCCGGACGTCGCCCGTGCGCGCCGTCTGGTGGCCGAACTCGAGCCGAAGGCGGCAGCGGAAGTGGCAGCGCAACGGCAGGCCGCCAACGAAGGCGACACGACATCCTCCGTAGATACCATTGCCGACGCCGCGCGACGTGAACGGTTGCGCGAAATGCGCGCCGAAATCGAAAGCCTCGATCGACAGATGGCATTCAAGGAGTCCGAAGAGCAGCGGGTTCGCAATGAAATTGCCGAATACCAGCGCCGTGTTGAAGCGGTTCCAGGACTGGAGTCGGAGTGGAGCGCACTGACGCGCGATTACGACACGGAGCAGGCCGCCTACAAGGCACTCCTGTCCAAGAGTACGGCCGCGCAGGTGGCCGCTAACCTGGAGGATCAGGACATCGGCGAGCGGTTCCGCATCGTCGACGAAGCGCGGGTGCCGATCCACCCCATGCCGTCAGCCCGCATCCGGTACAACGCGGGTGGGCTGGCCCTGGGTCTGCTGCTCGGCCTTGGTCTCGCGGCACTCCTCGAAATCCGGGACAGCAGTTTCCGTTCGGATACCGATGTCCTGGAAGTGCTGGGTCTGCCGGTACTGGCGAGCGTCCCTCGGGTATGGACCACGGAGGAGCAGAATCGGCGCCGCACGCGAGCGCTCGCATTATCTGCGGCCGGCGCGGTGTGTGCCGTGGGCATGGGCTATATCACCTGGATCATGCAGCTCTGGAAAAGCTTGATCTGAAAATGCTGAACACGACTGCCCCAACAGGATCGGAGACGACGTGAGCCGAATCGACGAAGCACTGCGGCGAACGGGCGGTGCCGGGGACCCGGCGGTGCCGGTGGCGGCCGATCAGGATCTGTTCCTCCCGGCGTGGCCCGTTGCCGACTCCGGCGGTGCCCGCGAAGAGCCTGCGACCAACACCGTCGACAAAGCCGGGGTACCAGGCGTGTTGCAGGACCGCCATCAGGCACCTGGAGCTCTGTCCTTCTCGTCCGCGTGGCGCGAGCGTCTTGCGAGCGGCCCGGACGGTAACCCGACGCTCATCGAGCAGTACCGCCGCCTGGCGGCCACGCTTCATCACGCCAAGCTGTCGAACGGGCTCCGGAGCGTGATGGTGACCAGCGCGCGGCCAGGCGATGGAAAGACATTGACGGCCATCAATCTTGCCCTGGTCCTGGCCGAGTCCTATCGCAGTCAGGTGTTGCTCATCGATGCCGACCTCCGTCGTCCCTCCATTCCAACCGTCGTTGACATTGGTTCCGGTGCCGGCCTGAGCGAAGCACTCCGTTCACCAACCGAACAGAAACTGGCGCTCGTGCCCGTGACATCACGGTTGACCATCCTGCCGGCGGGACAGGCCATTGCCAACTCCATCGAGGCGCTCACATCGCCGCGCATGCGGCAGATTCTCGATGAAGCCGTGACCCGCTTCGACTGGGTGATTCTCGATGCGCCACCGGTAGGCCCTGCGACGGATGCACGCCTGCTGACACAGATGGTGGAAGGCACCCTCTTCGTCATTCACGCCGGACAGACGCAGTACGGCGACGTCAGCCAGGCGCTCGACGCACTCGGCCGGGAACATATTCTTGGCGTCGTGCTCAATGGCGTGGAAGACGCACCCGGTGGCGACTACTACTATTACGGGGCCGACACCGCCGAAAAGCCCTGAACCGCCACCATGTACAGGATCATTACCGGCAGCTTCAGCGTCAGACGAGCGGGCTTGATTTTCGTCGAGCACGCGCTCATCGTGCTGTCGATTCTTCTGGCAGCCACGGTGCGGCTGGGTATGCCGGATCCGGTCGTTGCCGAAACGCTCCAGATTGTATGGCGCGCTTCGCTCGTGGCCGTGGTCCTGCAGATCTGCCTCCACTACTGCGACCTCTACGACCTGCGAACACTCACGGACCGGCGCGATCTGGTGATTGGCCTGCTCCGGGCGCTTGGGGCCGCGTCGGTGATTCTGGCACTGGCGTACTACTGGATCCCATCACTCATCATCGGCCGCGGCGTGTTCGCGCTGGCCTCCGTGCTCATCATCAGCTTCGTCGCTGGCTGGCGCATTGCGTTCGAGTGGCTCTCGCTACGTGGTGGGCCCACGGAACGCCTGCTGATTGTCGGCACGAGCGACGCCGCAGCAACACTGGCTCGGGAACTGTTCGAACGCCGCAGCGAACTCGGTGTCGAGCTCGTCGGCTTCGTGGACAGCGACCCGGCGAAGATCGGCGCCGCGATGATCAATCCTGGCGTCATTGGCGTGGTCAGCGACATCCCGTCCATCGTCCGGACGAAAAAGGTGGACCGCGTCGTGGTGAGCCTTGCCGACGCCCGTGGCAAGCTCAACATGAACGAACTCCTCGAGATGAAGCTGAACCAGGGTGTTCGCTTCGACCATCTGGCGTCCGTTTACGAGCAGTACACCGGGAAGATTGCCGTCGAGAACCTTCGGCCGAGCTGGATGATTTTTTCGGACGGGTTCCGCAAGAGCGTGGTCCTGTCCGCCATCAAACGAACGGTCGACGTCGTTCTTTCGCTCATCGGACTCATCCTTGCCGCGCCGCTCATGGCCATGGTCGCACTCGCACTCCGCACCATGTCGCCCGGGCCGATTCTGTACAGCCAGACACGGGTCGGCAAGGATGGACGGTTCTTCACCATTCACAAGTTCCGCTCGATGCGCGTCGACGCGGAAGCGTCCACCGGGGCTGTCTGGGCTCAGCAGGGCGACCCGCGCGTGACCCCCATCGGACGCGTGTTACGCCGGACGCGCCTCGACGAACTGCCACAGTTGTGGAACGTGTTGAAGGGCGACATGAGCTTTGTCGGCCCGCGTCCCGAGCGCCCCGAGTTCGTCGCCGACCTCACGAAACAGATTCCCTTCTATGGGCAGCGCCACGTGGTGCGCCCCGGATTGACCGGGTGGGCGCAGGTACGCCACCGCTACGGCGCCTCGATAGACGACTCGCAGGAGAAGCTGCAGTACGACCTCTTCTACATCAAGCACATGTCGACGCCCTTCGACCTGTACATCGTGCTGGAAACCATCAAGACCGTGCTGGTCCGCAGCGGCTCATGACCTCCGTACTCAACGCCATGACGGTGGACGTGGAAGACTACTTCCAGGTCTCGGCCTTCGCCGACGTGGTCCCACGGGCGCAATGGAACTCGTTCGAGAGCCGCGTGTGCCGTAACACCGAGCGGCTGCTCGACATCTTCGACCAGGCTGGCGTCCACGGCACGTTTTTCGTGCTTGGCTGGGTGGCCGAGCGGTTTCCCGCACTCGTCCGGCATATCCACGACGCCGGCCACGAACTCGCCTCGCACAGCTACGGCCATGGCCTGGTCTACGAAGCAACCCCGGAGGAGTTCCTGGAAGACCTGCGCCGGGCCAGTCGAGCCATCGAAGATGCCGCGGGCGTGCCCGTACGCGGCTATCGGGCACCGAGCTATTCGGTGACCGAGCGCTCCCTCTGGGCACTGGATATCCTGGCCGACGAAGGTTACACCTACGATTCCAGCATCTACCCGATTCATCACGACCGCTACGGCATCCCGACGTGGCAGCGGCACATTCACCGGATTGAGCGGGCGGGCAAAGGCCTGTGGGAACTCCCCGGCTCGACCGTTCGGCTGGGAGGTGTGAACCTGCCCATCGGCGGCGGCGGCTATTTCCGCCTGCTGCCGTACGAGTGGACCAGGAGAGGTATCCGGACGCTGAATCGGAAAGAGGGGCGCCCGGCCATTTTTTACCTGCACCCCTGGGAAATCGACCCGGAGCAGCCTCGCGTGCCGGTCGGCGGGCTCTCCCGCCTGCGGCACTACTACAATTTGCG
>CAZZGM010000227.1:0-5794 GCA_964653955.1 uncultured Bifidobacteriaceae bacterium
CCTTCCGACGCGCCCGCGCCGACCACCGTGTGGAGCTCGTCGATGAACAACACGAAGCGGCCTTCAGCGTCCGTGATCTCCTTCAGCACAGCCTTGAGACGTTCTTCGAACTCGCCGCGGTACTTGGCGCCGGCCACCAGCGCGCCCATGTCGAGCGCCATGATCTTCTTGTCCTTCAGCCCCTCCGGCACGTCGCCGCGGACAATCCGCTGCGCCAGGCCCTCGACGATAGCGGTCTTGCCGACGCCGGGTTCACCGATGAGCACGGGATTGTTCTTGGTGCGGCGGGACAGTACCTGGATGACACGGCGCACTTCCTCGTCGCGGCCAATCACCGGGTCCAGCTTGCCGCGCCGCGCCAGTTCCGTAAGGTCGCGCCCGTACTTCTCGAGTGCCTGGTACTTGTTTTCGGGATTCGGATCGGTCACGCGCTGGCTGCCGCGCACGCTCGTGAGCGCCTCCAGCACCTTCTCGCGGGTCACACTGCGCTGCTTCAGCAACTGAGCAGCGGGGGAGCGGCCTGGCTCGGACACGAGTCCCAGCAGCAGGTGCTCGGTGCTGACGTAGTCGTCCTGCATGGCCTTGGCGTCGGCCGTGGCGGCATCCACGACCACGCGCAGGCGCGGCGACAGGTGCGGCTCGGCGGCGGCACGCGATGCGCGCGGCTGGCGGCCCAGTTCGTCGCGCATGTCGCGGACCAGGGCCACCGGATCGATGGAGAGCTTTCGCAGCACCGCGGGCACGACGCCCTCGGGTTGTTCGGCGAGCGTGACGAGCAGGTGCTCGGGCTCGACGGACGCGTGCCCGTACTCGCGCGCGAGATCGGGTGTGGCCAGGATGGCCTGCTGAGCCTTTTCGGTGAACTTTTGGAGATTCATGACGGGTTCTGGAGTTCTGCTGTTCGAGTTCCGGGTTCTAAGCCGACGGCGTGTCGAGACGGGCGAGTTCTTCGTATGCCTTCCGTGTCGCGTCGTCCAGCGTGCGGGGGAGCGCCACATCGACAATGACGTAGAGATCGCCCGGGGTACCTTTTTCTCCGAGGGCTGGCAGGCCCATGCCGCGCAGGCGCAGTTTCAGGCCTGGCTGGCTCGTTTCCGGAACGCGGACGCGGACGGTTCGTCCGGTCAGCGTGGTCACCGGCACTTCACCGCCCAGGACCGCCGTGGCCACGGGCACGCTGATGTGCCGGGTGAGGTCGCGGCCCTGCACCTGGAACACCGGGTCGGGACGCAGCCGGATGCGCAGGAACAAATCGCCGCTGGCCGCGCCGCCGCTACCGCGGCCGCCTTCGCCGGCCACGCGCACGCGTGAGCCGTCCACCACACCCGGTGGGATGCGAACTTCGACACTCCGGGCCTCACCGTCGTGCCGCAACGACAGACGCTGGACGCTGCCGCGCGCCGCCGACTCGAGATCGAGCTCGAAGTCGTGCTCCACGTCGCGGCCCTTCTGCTGTCGCGGCCGTCCCTTGCCGCGCCGCTCGCCCGAAGACGAGGCCGGGCGGCCACCACCGAAGAACGTCTGGAAGAAGTCCGAGAACGGGCTGTCGCCGCCACCGAACATCTCCGACATTTCTTCTTCGGTCATCGTGCGGAAGCCGCCGCCTTCACCCGAGCTCCAGCTCCACTGGCCCGGCCCGCCCGCGGCGCCGCCAAACGGCCCGCCACCCGCACTCGCCGCCGCTTCGTATTGCCGCCAGTTCGATCCCAGCTCGTCGTACTTGCGCCGCTTCTCGGGATCGCTCAGCACCTCGTTGGCTTCGTTGATTTCCTTGAACCGCGTTTCGGCGCTCTTGTCGCCCGGATTCACGTCCGGGTGATATTTGCGGGCCAGCTTCCGGAACGCCTGCTTGATGTCTTTCTCGGTGGCCGACTTGGTGAGCCCGAGCGTGGCGTAATAGTCCTTGAAGTCCATTACCGCACCTCGTCGAGGCCCAGCAGTTCGCCCAGCAGGCTCAGTTCGCGGAGCAGCCGGCGGCGCCGCCCGGCATCCCGGCCAATCACGTCTTCGTCCAGCAGCGGACGCACCCGCTGCATCACTTCGGCCAGCGCCAGCAGGTGCTGCACGCCGGCCAGGTTGACGCCTTCTTCCTCCACGAGGCGCTTGATGAAACGCAGCCGCTCGATTTCTTCGTCCGAATAGAGCCGCATGGCACCAAGCGTCCGCGCCGGCCGCACGAGCCCCAGGCGCTCGTACTTGCGCAGCGTCTGCGGGTGCATGTCGAGAAGCCGCGCGGCCACGGAAATGAAGACGAGCTCTGAACTTGACACACATCGAGTGTAGGCATTGATACGGTTCATGTCAATGTTCACCCCCTCCAGGCTTCACCACCGAGCCAGGTCGTGAATTACAATGAACTTTCTTGACATCCGCGCGTTCTCAGCACGCACGTCCAGTCTCGCCCGCCCTGGTCTTTCTCGCCATTCTGGGTGGGCTCATGGCCGTGACCGCGGCCGCGTTTCTGACCATCCCGCCCCCCGGCGGCGATCCGGTCCCCATCGTCCATGCCCAGCCGCCGGCGCCCGACTACTACCTGGCCCACGATCGTGGCGGGCACATCGACCACCACGTCCTGTACTTCGGTCTCGACCCCGAGGCCATCGAACATCTGCGCCGGGCGGACGTGCTACTGCTCGGCAATTCGCGGCTGATGTTCGCCGCCCGTCCGGGTGTCCTGGATCCTTTCTTCGAGGCCCGCGGACTGCGCTACTACGTCCTCGGCTTCGGGTTCCGGGAGGCCGACCGTTTTCCCCTGGCCATCATCGAAAAATTCGATCTGCGGCCGCGCTGGGTCATCGTCAATGCCGACGGCTTTTTCCTGGATGAACTCTCCGAGTTCGCGCAGGCCATCATGGAAGAGACGCCGTTTCGGGCGTGGCAGCAGCGGCAGGAAGCCGAAGTGAGTCACGACGTCCGGCGGGCACTGCACCTGCTCGCGCCGAACTGGCTGGACGTGTACGGACGCCCGGGATTTCCCAGCCGGCGCGAGCTCATCATCTACCGGTCGCGCACCACCGGGACGTGGCAACTGTCACCGTGGCCGACCGGCACGACGCTCGTTCCACGCCGCGACCTGTCCCAGCCTCCGATTGGCCGCGACCAGCGAGGGCCGGCCGAACGGTTCAAGGCCGCCATGGACCAGCGGGGCAGCCGCCTGCTGCTGACCTACGTTCCGACACCACGGCCGCTGGCCGGCGGCCCGGCACTGTTTGCCGACCTGCTGAACGTGCCGCTGCTGGCACCGTCACCACCACGCCTCTTCACCGAGGACGATGACCATCTGGACGAGACATCGGCGGCCGTGTGGTCCGCCGCCTTCGTGCGTGAGCTGGGGCGCGTCCTGCAGTGAACTTCGTCTCGTGGGCATTCGTCGGTTTGTTCCTGCTGGTGTTTGCCGGCAGGCTGACCATCGGCCGCCGGAAAACCGAAGGCGCCTATCTGGCACTGCTGGTGCTGGCCAGCGTAGTGTTCTACGCCTGGCATGTTCCGGCGTACGTCATCATCCTGGTCGGCAGCACCGTCATCGACTACAAGATTGCCCTCTGGCTCCACCAGACGCCGGTGGAGTACCGGACGCGCCGCCGGATATTCCTGACGCTGTCGATCGTCACCAATCTGGGGCTCCTGGGCTTCTTCAAATATTCGGGCTTCGTCCTGCAGCTCGTCGAAGACACGCTGGGCACGGCAGCCATGGGCGGACTGCGCCCCGAGCTGATGCTGGTGCTGCCGATGGGCATCAGCTTCTACACGTTTCAGTCGATGTCGTACACGATTGACGTGTATCGCGGCGTGCTGACGCCGATCCACCGCTTCTGGCCATTCTTCCTGTTCGTCGGATTTTTCCCGCAACTCGTGGCCGGCCCCATCGTCCGGGCATCGGAGTTCCTGCCGCAGATGCCGCGCCCGCGGTTTCTGCGGGCGAAGGTCGTGTACGAAGGCCTCTGGCTCATCGTCTGTGGTTTCTTCTTCAAGATGGTGTGTGCCGACAATCTGGCCGTCTACGTCGACGAACACTGGGCCCGCGGGGCGCGCGCCGAAACCGGCACGGCATTCTGCCTGTGGCTGTCGCTGATGTTCTCGGGGCAGATCTTCGCGGACTTCGCCGGCTACTCGAACATCGCGCGCGGCACGGCCTACCTGCTGGGCTATCGGCTGCCCATCAACTTCAACGCCCCCTATCTGGCTGCCTCGTTCAAGAACTTCTGGGAACGCTGGCACATCACGTTGTCGCGCTGGCTGCGCGACTACCTGTATGTGGCGCTGGGCGGAAACCGGCAGGGGCGTATTCGCACCTACGTGAACCTGCTGCTGGTGATGCTGCTGGGCGGGCTGTGGCACGGCGCCGCCTACACGTTCGTCATCTGGGGAGCGCTGCACGGGCTGGCGCTGGGGGTGGAGCGATATCTGGGACTGCATCAGGCTCGCGGGTGGGCGGCGGCCTGGCCGGTGCGCGCCGTGTGGTTCGTGGTGGTGCAGGCGCTCGTGCTGCTGGCGTGGGTGTTCTTCCGCAGCCGTTCGGTGGGTGAGGCGGCTCGTATCGTCGACAACATCGCCGATCTCGAAGGCTGGGTGCTGGGGCCCATGGAACTGGCAGGCGCGTTGTTCCTGCTGCCACTGGTCGGTCATCACGTGTGGGTGATGCTGCGCGAGCGGGGCAGTGTGGCGGGACTGGGTCCCGTGCCACGCGCGGTGATGGCCGCGGGCATGGTGTATGCCATGGCCACGCTCTACACCGGCACTGCGGACTTCATCTACTTCCAGTTCTAGTGGAGCGTATCAACGAACACTCACGTGCCATCGTCGGCGCTCAATGCCGGTTCCGGCCCGTTCCAAAGGAACGGGCCCTCTAGGATATCGATCAGACAGTCCACTAGTCCGGTCTGATCCGGGGCTCATTCGAGTCGAGCGCGGGACGCGGCGCCAGGCGGGTCCCGGATATACTTGAGTCTTCACGTGTTCGACGTCCACGCCTCCGATTTCGTCACCATTGCCCTGCTGGTTGCCCTCGAGGGCCTGCTGAGCGCCGACAACGCCATGGTGCTGGCTGTGCTCGTACTGGGACTGCCGCGCGCACAGCAGCAGAAAGCGCTCCGGTACGGCATTCTCGGCGCGTTCGTGTTCCGGGCACTGGCCACGGCCGGCGCCGCCTACATGATTCAGCTGCTGTGGGTGCGGCTGCTGGGTGGACTGTACCTGCTATACCTGCCGTATCAGCACTTCTTCGGGGGCGACGCCGAAGGACGGCGCGAGCCGAAACCAGCCACCGCCTGGCTCGGGCTGTCGGCGTTCTGGGCGACGGTCGTGCGCGTGGAGCTCACCGACATTGTCTTTGCCATCGACTCCATCCTGGTCGCGGTGGCCATGTCGAACAAGCTCTGGGTCATCATCACCGGTGGCATCCTCGGCATCATTGCCATGCGCCTGGTCATCGGCCAGTTGCTGGCGCTGGTACGCCGGTATCCCGCGCTGGTGGACGGCGCGTTCATCATCATTGCCTGGGTGGGCATCAAGCTGCTGCTCGAGTACCTGCACGGACTCGGCTGGATTCACGTGGAAATTCCCAAGTGGCTGTCACTCGGTCTGATTGTGGTGATCTTCGGCGTGGCGCTGTTCTATGCGCGGCGGCAGGGGCCGGTCGAAGATACCGACGAAGGTAATCAGCCCGTCGCGCACTGAGCCGTATCGGCCACGCCGTCAGGACGGCGGCGTCCTGTGCTGTCCATCCGGAAGAGCAGCAGCGGGCGAGAGTGAACTGGCCGGGTGGGCTGCCCTTTCTGCGCGTCGAGGATGGCTC
>CAZZGM010000228.1:0-5756 GCA_964653955.1 uncultured Bifidobacteriaceae bacterium
CGCGTGCGCGTGGCGCGGGTCGACATGGAGCGCCGCTTGATCGAACTGGCCATCGAGGATGTCGTGGCTCGTGCCAGGGTCCCAGGTCGCCGGCGTGCGGGTGGACGAGCGTCGGAGCGCGAGCGCACGCCGAAGCGAGCGGGCAGAAAGGCCGGCGCCGCGCGGAACGACAAGCCGCCGCGCCGACGTTCGACGCGGCCGGGCCGCCACGAACGTGCCGGGAAGAAAGGCCGATGAGCCGGATCGTCGTTGGCACGGCCGGACATATCGATCACGGCAAGAGTGCGCTGGTGCAGGCGTTGACGGGCATCGACCCGGATCGCCTGAAGGAAGAGAAGGCGCGCGGCATCACCATCGAGCTTGGCTTCGCCCACACCAGCATCGACGGTGCCGCGATGGCCTTCGTGGACGTGCCAGGCCACGAACGATTCGTCCGGACGATGCTCGCCGGTGTTGGCGGCATCGACTTCGTGGTGCTGGTGGTGGCGGCCGACGAGAGCATCATGCCGCAGACGCGCGAGCACTTCGACATCTGCCGCCTGCTGGGCGTGCGTGATGGATGTGTGGTCATCACCAAGGCCGACGCAGCCGATGCCGACACGCGCGCGCTGGTGGCGCTGGAAGTGGCCGACCTGGTGCGCGGGTCGTTTCTCGAAGGCAAGCCGGTGGTGACGGTGTCGGCTCGTACGGGCGAAGGACTGGATGCCCTGAAGTCCGTGCTCGTGGAGGCCGCCGCGCGGCCGGCGCATCGCCCGGCTGATGGCGTGGTGCGTTTGCCTGTGGATCGCACGTTTTCGATGCATGGTTTCGGCACGGTGGTCACGGGCACGCTCGTGTCTGGACGTGTGACCGCGGGGCAGGGGCTGGTGCTGCTGCCGTCGGAACGGACCGTGAAGGTGCGAGGCATCCAGGTGCATGGGCGCACGGTGGATGCGGTGGTGGCCGGCCAGCGTGCCGCGCTCAACCTGAGTGGCGTCGAGGTGGGTGACGTGCCGCGTGGACAGACGCTCACCTCACCGGGAGTGCTTTCGATCACGCGGCGAGTGGATGTCGAGTTGGAACTGCTGCCGGAGGCCCGGCCGCTCAAACACGGCGCCAGGGTGCGCGTGCATCACGGTACGGCCGAAGTACTGGCGAGGGTCTCTCTTGCCGGTGGCGGCGTGAGCGTGGAAGGTGGTGCGGCCGCTCTTGGACGTCTGCGGCTGGAACGGCCCGCGGTATCGACCCGTGGCGATCGGCTCATCCTGCGCAGCTACTCGCCGGCCGCTACCATCGGGGCGGCCACCGTGCTCGATCCCGCGCCAGCGACGCTTGGCATCCGGAGTCCGCAAGCCAGGCAGCGGCTGGAGGTACTGCGGGCGGCGAACCCGCTGGAGGCCCTTGGCGCCATGGTCGGTGAACGGGGGCTTCGCGGTGTTCCAGTGGCACACGCCGTGGCCCGTGTCGGCCTGGCGCCAGCGGCGGTGCCGGCGGTCATCGACGAGCTGCGCCGCAATGGTGGGATGGTGCAGGCGGGCGAACGCCTGGTTGGTACCGAGGCTCTGGCGGCGGCCGGTCGAACGGTGGTGTCGCTGGTCGGTGGCTTTCACGCGCAACATCCGCTGAGCGAGGGGATTCCACGGGAAGAGGTGCGCGTGCGCGCTTTCCGCGGTGTCGAGACAGCCGTGTTCGAGCGCGTGTTGTCGCAACTCGTCCAGTCGGGTGCCCTCGTCGACCGCGAACGTCTGGCGCTGTCCTCGCATCGTGCGGCCGTGCCTGGTGGAGAAGATGCCGTGGCGGCGGTGGCGGCCGCGTTTCGTGCCGGCGGCCTCACGCCCCCGGATACGGCCGCGGTGGCAGCAGAGCTGTCATTGACGCCCGCGGCCGTCGAAGCGGCGGTGACCTACCTGATTCGTCAGAAACAACTGCTGAAGCTGGGGGGACTCGCCGTGCATCAGGCGGCACTCGCCGATCTCAAGAGTGCCATGGCCGAGTGGAAAGCCGCCGGTGGCGGGGCGGCGGTGCATATCGATGTCGGTCAGTTCAAGGACCGCTACGGGGTGACGCGCAAGTTTGCCATCCCGTTACTCGAATACCTGGACCGGGAGCGCGTGACGCGCCGCGTCGGCGACGCGCGGGTGCTTCTCTAGCGGGAAAATCAGTCGGCCTTGTCCTGGCCGTCCTTGATTGACGAGCGGAAGTTCTTGATGCCGGCACCAATGCCGCGGCCGAGTTCAGGCAGCCGGTTGGCACCGAAGATGAGGACGACGATCGCCAGGATGATGAGCATCTCCGGCAGACCGAGCGGTCCGATTAATGCGAGGACCTGCATGTGGCTGGCTCCTTCGGGCTGCCCGCAGGCAACCTCGTTGTCGAGTTGTAGCACTGAAGGCGACCGGCCGCCGGGAGCGTGGCGCGGGGTTTGCGCTTGTTTCGACTGGATCGGTCAGTCACAATGACCTCGAGCGACGAACTCCGGATGGCCGAACCACGTACAACGAACGTGCCTGAGTCTGCCGATGGGCCGCTTCATGTGAGGGCCGATCGCCCCGTCGACGTACGCTTCTCGTTCGAGCGGCCGCAGTCGCGCGTGGGCGTGGCTGCGTCGGTGGGCGCGCACATCATCCTGGCCATCCTGGGCGTGATTGTCGTGCGCTATGCGCCGGAACGTCCGCCGGTGGAGGCACCCCCGCCCATTCCCGTCGATCGTATCGTCTGGCTGGCGGAGCCCGGTCCGGGTGGTGGCGGCGGTGGCGGCGGCAATCGCACCCCCGAACCTCCACGGCCGGCCGAGAGACCGGGAACCGATGCCATCACGGTGCCGGTCGCGAAACGTCCGGATCCAACGCCGGCGCCCCCTCCACCCAAGGTCGAAGAACCTGAGGAGCCTCCGCCGCTCGAAGCGTTGAACGTGCCGGCCATGAACCTGGCGGCAGCCCAGCAGACGTTGCCAGGCACCATTCAAAGCGGCAACGTCGCGTCGGAGTCGGCGTCGCTCGGCAGTGGCAGCGGTGGTGGGGCAGGCACGGGCACCGGCACGGGCACCGGCAGTGGTACCGGCTCGGGTCTCGGTGAAGGCCGTGGCGGCGGCACGGGTGGCGGTATTTATCGTCCCGGCGCCGGCATCACGCTGCCGCGCGTGCTGCGCGAGGTGAAGCCGCAGTACACCGCCGATGCGATGCGCGCCAAGGTGCAGGGGTCGGTGGTGCTCGAGTGTGTGGTCATGCCCGACGGCAGCGTCGGTGATGTGCGCGTGACCAGGTCGCTGGATCCGGTGTTCGGCCTGGACCAGGAAGCCATCAAGGCTGCCCGGCAATGGCGCTTCTCGCCAGGCATCCGCGAGGGCCAGCCCGTGCCGGTGTACGTCACCATCGAGCTCACCTTCACACTGCGGTGATACGAGCGCGCCTGGTCCTCATCGCTCTGCTTTCTGCCGTGGCAGTGGTTCCGGCGATGATCGCGCGTGGACAGCAGGTGACGGGAACCAATACCCCTGCTGCCCTCCAGGTACAGGTGCTGCGTGTGTACCCGCACGATCCGAAGGCGTTCACCCAGGGGCTGGTGTGGCGCGATGGTGTGTTGCTGGAAAGCACCGGTCTGGTCGGGCAGTCGTCGCTGCGGCGCGTGGACCTGGCCACCGGCCGCGTGTTGCAGCAGGTGCCGGTGCCGGCGCCGTACTTTGCCGAGGGCCTGGCGGATGCCGGCAACCGGCTCTATCAGCTCACCTGGCAGCACGGGCGGTTGTTCCTCTACGACGCCAGGACGTTTGCGCGCGTAGGAGAGGCCTCATACGAGGGTGAAGGCTGGGGGCTGTGCCACGATGGCCGCTCGCTGGTGATGAGCAGTGGCTCGGACGAGCTTACCGTCCACGACCCCGGCACGTTTGCCGTCACGCGCCGCGTTCGCGTCACGATGGCGGGCCGCCCGCTCGATCAGCTCAACGAACTGGAATGTGTGCGCGGCGATGTCTACGCCAACGTCTGGATGACCGACACCATCGTCCGCATCGACATGGCCAGCGGGCGCGTCACGGGACGCATCGATGCGTCCGGGCTGTTGTCGCCCATCGAGAGCCGTGGCGTGGACGTGCTGAACGGCATTGCCTACGACCCGGCCGACGACACGTTCTTCATTACCGGCAAGCTCTGGCCGAAGCTGTTTCGCGTCCGGTTCGTTCCCGTCGGCCAGCAGTAAACATTCGACCGGCGGCCAACCGAAAGGAGCCTCCATGCGCGTCGTCGTGCTCACCGCGCTCCTCCTGACCCTGCTGCCGCGCTCCGGCACCGCGCAGCCTGCGTATCCGGCGCTTGTCGAAGGCAACTTCATCGCGCGGGACTACACATTCGAGAACGGTGAAGTGGCCCCGGAGGTCCGGCTGCATTACCGGACGATTGGTACACCGCGGAAGGACGCGGACGGCGTGGTCCGGAACGGCGTGCTGATTCTGCACGGCACGGGCGGCAGCGGTCGAGGATTCCTGTCGGATGGATATGCCGGGCAGTTGTTCGGCCGGGGGCAGTTGCTCGACGCCGAACGTTTTTTCATCATCCTGCCCGGCAACGTCGGCCACGGCCAGTCGAGCAAACCGAGCGATGGCCTCCGGATGAAATTTCCGCAGTATCGCTACACGGACATGGTGCGGCTCCAGCACCGCCTCGTGACCGAGGGGCTCGGCCTGTCGCATCTGCACCTCGTCATGGGAACGTCGATGGGAGCGATGCACGCGTGGATGTGGGGCTACATGTATCCGTCGTTTGCCGACGGACTGGTGCCGCTGGCCAGCAATCCGGTCGAGATTGCCGGCCGCAATCGCGTCTGGCGGAAGCTGCTCGTCGACGCCATCGTCACGGATCCGACGTGGCAGGACGGTAATTACACCGAACCGCCGCGCGGCATGGCCAGCGCGCTCGGTTTCCTGCTGATGGCCACGAGCGTGCCGCTGCAGTGGCAGAAGGACATGCCGACGAAGGACGCGGCCGACACGTGGCTGGCGGAGCAGATTGCGGCGCGGACGAAGACCACCGACGCCAACGACACCATCTACCACTTCCGCGCGTCTGAGGACTACGACCCGTCACCGCACCTCGAACGAATCACGGCCCCGGTGCTCGCCATCAATTCCGCGGACGACTTCGTCAACCCGCCGGAACTGCCGATGATGGAAACGCTGATCGGCAAGGTGCCGAACGCCCGGTTCGTGCTCGTCCCCATTTCGGACGAAACACGCGGTCACGGCACCCACTCCCGTCCGCAGATCTTCGGTCCCTACCTTGCGGAGTTTCTGAAAACCCTCGCGCGCTGACTGTGCCGTTCGATGTACAGAAAAAGGCCCGGTGAAACCGAAGTGCCACCGGGCCTCGACTGATTACGAGATTTCGCGATGTCGTGATCTCGCAATGTTGTGATCGGATGTTCTCCCGATCATCACATCACAAGATCATCAGCTCACGAGATCATCCGATCTCAGTACATCCCTCCCATGCCGCCGGCACCCGGCATGGCAGGGGCTTCCTTCTTCTCCTCGGGGATTTCCGAGACCAGGGCCTCGGTGGTGAGGAGGAGGGAGGCGATGGACGAGGCGTTCTGCAGGGCATTGCGCACGACCTTCGCGGGGTCGATGACGCCGGCCTTCACCAGGTCCTCGTAGACGTCAGTGGCGGCGTTGAAGCCTTCGTCGCCCTTACCGTCCTTCACCTTCGCGACGACGATCGAGCCCTCGAGACCGGCGTTGGTGGCAATCCACCGGCACGGCTCCTCGATGGCGCGCTTGATGATGG
>CAZZGM010000229.1:0-5738 GCA_964653955.1 uncultured Bifidobacteriaceae bacterium
TGGTCACCGGCCTGTCCGGGGCGGGAAAATCGCAGGCCATCCGCGCGCTCGAGGATCTCGGCTACTACTGCGTCGACAACCTGCCCGTATCGCTGCTGCCGTTCATGGCCGATTTCGCGCGCCAGCACGGCCCCGAGCACGACCGCATTGCCGTCGTCATGGACGTCCGAGCGCCCAACTTCGCCGTGGATTTTCCGCCGACGTTCCGCGCGCTGACGCGCTCGCGCCGGTCGGCGCCGATGCTCATCTTCCTCGAAGCCAGTCACGACGAACTCGTCAGGCGCTTCTCGGAAACGCGGCGGCCGCATCCGCTGGCCCAGGATCGTCCGGTCACCGAGGGGCTGGCCGAAGAGCGGTCGACCCTGCGGCCCATCAGGAAGATGGCCAACAAGGTCGTCGACACCTCGTCGATGAACGTGCACCAGTTGCGGCAGGCGCTGTTCGAAATCGTTTCCGGACGGCCGCAGGCGCAGAAGCTGGTGCTCACGTTCCTCAGCTTCGGGTATCACTATGGGGTGCCCACCGAGGCCAGCCTGGTGTTCGACGTCCGCTTCCTGAAGAACCCGCACTGGGTGCCGACGCTGCGGCCGCAGACGGGGCTCGACCGTCCGGTCGCGGCCTACATGCGGCGTCAGCCGTTGACCGGCCGTTTCCTCCGCCGGCTGGAAGCGTTCCTGCGCTTCCTGCTGCCGCACTACGTGGCGGAAGGGAAGACGTATCTGACCGTGGCCATCGGCTGCACGGGCGGGCGCCACCGCTCCGTGTATGTGGCCGAAACATTGAAACGTACCCTGTCGGACGTCAAGGGCGTATCGACCGAGGTGCGGCACCGCGACGTGGGGAGACAGACATGATTGGCATCGTGGTAGTCACACACGGGCAGCTGGCTACGGAACTCCTGCATGCCGCCGAAACCATCGTCGGCGATCTGCCGCACGTGACGGCCGTGTCGATTGGCTGGCACGAGGACGTGCAGGACGCGCGCAACGAAATTCAGGCGGCCATCGGCCGGGTGCGCCAGGGGGCGAGCGGCGTGCTGGTCATCACCGACATGTTTGGCGGCACACCGTGTAACCTGGCCATGACGTTTCTCGTGAACGATCAGGTGGAGGTGCTGACGGGCGTGAATCTCCCAATGCTCATCAAGGCCACCGGCCTGCGTGAGTCGGGCTCGCTCAGGGACATGGCCCGGCAGTTGAGCGACCATGGCCGGAGCGCCATCTGGGTGGCCAGCGACCTGCTCGAGGGTGCGGCGCCGCCGGCCGGCGAAACGAAGGCAGGAGCCTGATGGTCACCCGCGAGGTCACCGTGCCCAACCGGCTCGGCCTGCACGCACGCGCAGCAGCCAAGTTCGTGCATGCGGCCGCGCGTTACACGTCGAAAATTCGTGTTTCGCGCGACACGCGCACCATGGACGGCAAAAGCATCATGGGCGTACTGCTGCTGGCGGCCGGCCAGGGCACGACCATTGTGATTGCGGCCGAAGGCCCCGACGAGGCCGATGCCGTGAACGCGCTGGTCGCACTGGTGCAAAGCGGATTCGGAGAGGCCACGTGGAGCGCCTGACCGGCATTGGCGTGTCACCCGGCGTCGCCGTCGGGCGGGCCATCGTGCTCGTGCATCCCAACGATGTCGTGTGTTACCCGGTGGCGCCGGGCCGTATCGACCGCGAAGTGTCGGCGATCGAACAGGCGCGCGAACAATCGCGCCGGCAGCTGCAGGACATCGGCGAGCGCCTGGCCGCCGGACCGGCACGCGATCTCGCACCGCTGTTCGATGCGCAGATCCTGATGCTCGACGACCCGCTGCTGGTGGGCCGCGCCATCGACATCGTGCGGAACGATCGTGTCAACGCCTCGTGGGCGCTGCACCGCGCCTACGAAGAACTGCGCCGGTTGTTCGGCGCCATGGACGATCCGTACCTGCGCGAACGCGAAACCGAAATTGCCGACGTGGCCGGGCGCCTGCGCATGAATCTCGGCCATCGCGGCGCCGGCTTGCGTGAACTGCTGCAGGACGTGGAAGGGCCTTCCATTCTCGTCGCCGACGAGCTCACGGCCTCGCTGGCCGCGCAACTGGACTGGACGCGGGTTCAGGGGTTTGCCACCGACGCCGGCAGCCGCACCTACCACACGGCCATCCTTGCGCGCTCTCTGGGTGTGCCGGCGGTGGTCGGTCTGCACAATCTGTCCACGCGTCTTGCCGCGGGCACGGAAGTGGTACTGGACGGTACCACCGGCGAGGTCATCCTTTATCCGGCGCCATCGGATGTCGAAGCGGCACAACGCCGATCCGTTCGCCCGCGCCGGCGGCCATCCGTCGTGGCTGCCGAACGGCCGGTCCAGACGGCAGACCAGGTACGCATTCGCCTCGACGCCAACATCGAACTCGTCGAGGACCTGCCGTTCCTCCACGAGTTCGGCGCCGAGGGTATCGGCCTCTATCGATCGGAGTTCCTGTTGTCGGGGCGCTCCATTGCCGACGCCACCGAAGACGTGCAGTACCTGGCCTACCGTAACGTGCTCGAACAGGTGGCACCACGGCGCGTCACCATTCGCACGTTCGACGTCGACGAACGTGACGTCCTGCCGGAACGCGCGCCCGAGCGCAGCCGCGCCCGGCCAGGGTTACGCGGGCTTCGACTCAGCCTGGCACATCCCGAGATGCTCACCACGCAGCTCCGCGCGCTGGTGCGGGCTTCGGCGCACGGCAAATTGCGGATCATGTTTCCGTTCGTCACATCGGTCGACGAGATCCGCGAAGCCCGCTCACTGTGTGCCGACATCTGCCTCGAGTTGGGACAACCGCCCGTGCCCATTGGCGCGATGGTGGAAGTGCCGGCCGCCGCCGTGGCGTGCGACCTGCTGGCGCGCGAGGTCGACTTCCTGACCATTGGCACCAACGATCTCATCCAGTACACGCTGGCGGTCGACCGCAGCGACGATCGGATGTCCGATCTCTACGAGCCGCTGCACCCGGCCGTGCTGCGGCTGGTGCGGCTCGTCAGCCGCGCCGCCCGCCGGCAGGGCATTCCGGTGTCACTGTGCGGCGAAATGGCTTCGGATCCGGCCATGGTCGGACTCCTGATTGGCCTCGGTCTCACCGAGTTCAGCATGACGCCCGCGGCCATCCCGCTGGTCCGTCGCGTCATCGAAGACCTGCGGGCCGACGATGCCCGCCGGCTGGCCCGTCAGGCGCTCAGCCTGGCCACGGCCGCGGAAGTGGAGCAGTTCCTGTTCGACGCCCTGGCGGCGTCACATTGACGAGACACGCCGGCAATGACATCGGGCACAGAGGAGAACGACGCTGTATGAAACGCGTAGAAAAGCCGTGGGGCTACGAGTTGTGGTGGGCCCAGACGGATCGGTATGTCGGCAAGCTCATTCACGTGAACAAGGGCCACGCCCTCAGCCTGCAGTACCACAACCGCAAGGACGAGACGATTTACGTGCATGCGGGCCGGATTCTGTTCGAGATGCAGGAAGGCGAGGCACTCGTGCAGCGCGAACTCGGTCCGGGCGATGCCGTGCACGTGGTACCGCCCACCGTGCATCGCATGACGGCACTCGAGGACAGCGACGTGTTCGAGGTCTCCACACCAGAAACCGACGACGTCGTGCGCCTGGAAGACCGTTACGGCAGGAGCGAGCCCGGGACGAAGTAAGGGGAATTCGCCGGTGCGCGGTGGTGTGAACGCCGGCGTTCGAACTGTATCGTTTGGTGCGGGATGAGTGGCGGCTCGCGCTACCGCGCAAGCCGCTGATGAAGTGTCAGGGACGTTCAGAGCGAACGTCCCGAATGTGCCGGGCGCTAGAACGGGATGTCGTCGTCGGTAACCGCGGCTGGTTCGCGCATCGGATCCTGATAACCGCCCATGTCGCCACGATCGCCGCGTTCACCGCCGCGGCCGCCGCCACCGAGCAGGACGATGCGGTCGGACTTGATTTCGGTGGTGTAGTGCTTCTGGCCGTCCTTCTCCCACTGACGCGTCTGCAGGCGGCCTTCGACGTAAATCTGCTTGCCCTTCGTGAGATACGGCTGCAGGGTCTCGGCCTGCTTGCCCCAGAGCACGATCCGATGCCATTCGGTCTGCTCGTGCTTTTCGCCGTCCTTCGATGTCCAGTTTTCCGTGGTGGCAATGCTGAAGCTGGCCACCGCCGCGCCGCCGGGCGTGTACCGCACTTCGGCATCACGGCCCAGATTCCCCACGAGCAATACCTTGTTTACGCTACCCATGGGTGCAGATTACACGGAGAAGGAACGGAGGCGGAAGAGGAATTCGATGTGGAGATCTGGTGAGGTGGTGATCGGGTGATCGGGGGACGTCCCTCGTTGTCAATCGATGGGGGGGCGGCTGCGGGCCAGGCGGTCGAGATTCTGTTTGCCGAGCCGTGCCATTTCCGAGTCCGGGAACTGCTTGAGCAGGGCCTCCCATGAATCACGCGCCTGATCGGGTTGTCCCATGCGCTCGAAGGTGAGTCCGCGCTTGTAGTACGCCTCGGGCACACGCGCGCCGCGCGGATAGTTGGCAATCATGCGGTTGTAGTTGTCGAGCGCTTCGGCGTACTTGCCATCGGCGTAATAGCACTCGCCAATGTAGAACTGCGCGTCGCCGGCGGCGTCGTTTCTGGGGAAGCTGCGCACGTAGGTGCTGAAGCCTTCGATACAGAGCGTCCACTGGCCGGCGGTGTAGTCGGTCCACGCCGTGTCGAACAGACGCTGCGGCGAAATTCCGGGATTGACTGGCGGCGGGGGCGGCGTGCTGCCCGAACCCGGCATGGTGCCGGCCACGGGCGGCGCACCCGCGTCGGGATCACCACCGGGGATGATACCCGGCGCCACGTCAGGATCCATGGTGCTGGTCTGCGGGAAGGAGGGAATGGCCAGGCGCAGTGCCTCCACCTCCTGCGAGAGCGACGTGATGCGCACGTTCGTCTCGTCGACGCGTTCCTTCACCACGCGCAGGTCGCCGCCCACCTGGTCGACCACCAGCTTCTGATCCGCAAACCCCTTGCGCGTCGCACCGGCCTGATCGTCCACGCGCGCGTTGAGCTGCTTGAGCGCATCGCCAATCTGCGCGAGGGCCGCCGCCAGTTGCTGCTGCATCTGCTGCGTCTGTTCCTGCAGCATGCGGATGTCGGCCATCATCTGCATCTCGCGTCGCGACTGCGCGTCCGCGGGGGAAGCCAGCCCCACGGCTGCTACCACTACCGCGCCGACGAAAGCGTGCCGTCTCATGCCCTTCATGTTACCTGCTTACTTGGCGGTGATCACGAAATGCGCACGGCGATTCTTCGACCATGCCGCCTCATCGTGGCCGGGTTCGAAGGGGAACTCCTTGCCATAGCTCACCGTACGGACGCGCTCGGCGGGGATGCCCAGCGAGACGAGGTAGGTGCGTGCCGAGAGCGCGCGGCGTTCGCCGAGAGCGAGGTTGTACTCGGCCGTGCCACGCTCGTCGCAATGTCCTTCGATGGTGACCTGCCACCGCGGGTTCTGCCGCATCAGTTCGGCGTTCTCCTGCAGGATGATTTGACCGTCGGCATCGACGTCGGAACTGTCGAGCGGGAAGAACAGCGGCTTCAAGACGCCGGAACGGTTGAGCGAGTCGAGGTCGTCGGGCAGGTCGCCGGCCATGATGTCGGACGGCTCGGGCGGTACCGGAATGGGCTCGTCGACCGGGCGAGGCGGAGCGGGCGGCGTGGGCGGAAGAGCATTCGTGCTCTCGCCGGGCGGCG
>CAZZGM010000230.1:0-5730 GCA_964653955.1 uncultured Bifidobacteriaceae bacterium
CATTGGCTTCACCACCGGGCTTACCTGGATCTTCGACGCGTTCACGGTGCCATAGCCGTACACCCATGCATCTCGCCAAAGCCCACGCCTACGGTAACGACTTCCTGTTCGTCCCCGCGGATGAGGTCGAAGGGCAGCCGCTGGACGTGCTGTCGCGCCGGCTGTGTGCCCGTCACACCGGAGCCGGTGCCGACGGGGTCATCTACTACACGGTGTTGCCGGATGGCACGGCGCGCATGCGGTTGGTGAACGCGGACGGCAGCCCGTCGGAACTGTCGGGCAACGGCCTGCGCTGCCTGGGCGCGCTGATGCTTCACCAGCGCGGGCCGGAGGCCGATCCGCTGACCACGCTGCGCGTGGACACCGATGCCGGCTGGAAGACGCTGACGCTGTCGGGACGCAGCGGCTCCCGCTACACCTTCCGCGCCGCCATGGGCGCACCCGAGCACATCGTCCAGGAAACACTGGATGCCGCGGGCGAGCGCGTGCCCGTGGTCATCATGACCATGGCCAATCCACAGTGTGTGGCTCTGGTGGATGCGCTGCCCGATCGCGAACGATTCGAGCGGCTGGGCCCCGCCTTGTCCACGCATCCGCGTTTTCCCGCGGGTACCAACGTGGAGTTCGCGGTGGTCGAGTCGCCGGCGCGCGTGAAGGTGCTGATCTGGGAGCGCGGTGTCGGGCCGACGCAGGCCTCGGGAACTGGCGCGTGTGGCACGGCCGTGGCGGCGGCCGTCGCGGGCGGCGCCGGCCGCGATGTCGAGGTGGTGGCGCCGGGCGGCACGCAGCGCGTGGAATGGCGTGAGGATGGTGTGTATCTCACGGGATGGGCCGAGGTGGTGTTCGAAGGGCGGTGGGCCGCACGGTGAGCGCCTCCCGTCGGCGGGCTGTCGTGGCCCTGGGCGTTGCCGGTGTGATCAGCGTGGTGTGGGGATGGACGCTCCGCGCGGCGGTGGAGTCCGCGCCCAACGCCGGATGGGTGACTGACGCGCCCGTCTACGCCTCGGCGTCCTCGGACATCATCACCTACCTGGGAGGCGCGTTCCGCTACATTGGCGAGGCGACGGACGAAGGGGAGAGCTTTCTCGACGCCAACGGCGCGCTGCTGCGGGACTGTGCCATCCGGACCGGCCCCGCGGATGGTGAACGGCCGGTGGTGGTGCCGGATCCCATTGGCGGGTTGTTCATGCAGGTGCCGGTACTTCCCGAACGCCTGCTGGACGGCAGCGGTCCGTTCGCGGTGGACTCGGGACGGTCGTTCGTGCGTGTCCGCAACGACTGCACCTTCGAGCGCACGTTCATGCTGGACACGTTCGTGTCTGGCGACCTCATTTCCAGAGGCAGCACCATCGCACGTGTCGGCGGCACGTTATACGTGGGTGGAGCCCGGGCCGTCGGGTTTGGCGATCGTGTCGGACGTGTCGTCGCTTTCGATGGCTTGAGCGGACAGCGCGTTGGCGAGTGGGAGTTTCCGCAGTACGACCGCGTAATCGTGGAAGGGGCGTCGGCCGGTAACGTGCTGGTGGCATCGTTGCCGGCTCGCGGCGATATCACCGGAACCATGCCCGTCGGCTTGTTCAATCCCGCCACGGGCGGGTTCATGCATGTGGCCACGGTTGCGGCTTCCGGTTTCGTGAAGGTGATTGGCGCAGCGCTGTACGTGAGCGTTGGAGCCGGTCAGCCGCTGCGGGTGTTCGACGTGGCCACCGGAGCGGAGTGGACGACCTGGTCACGGCCACAGCTGACCGTGACGGACATCGAGGTGACCGAAGGCCGCGTGTTCGTGGCCGGCAGCGGTCTGGGCCGCACCGGCGTGCTGGCCCTCAACGAGTCCACGGGCACGCTCATCGACACCTTCCAGCCGCAACTGACGACCGACGCTGGCACGTCGGCGGACATCCAGCGTCTGGCAGTGTTCAACGGACGCTTGATCGTCCGCGGCCGCAGCGTTCGCGCGCTGGGGGGATCGCCTCGTTATCTGCTGGCTGCCGTCTCGCCGACGACGGGCGCGGCCGTGTCATGGGCGCCGCTGGTGTTTGCACCCACGGCGGACGGTATCGATCTCGTGCCGGCGGGCACTCGCCTCTACATCGGGCGGGCGTGGAGCAATCAGGCGCACACGCGCATCCATCTGGCGGCGGTCAATGTGCTGACGGGCGCACTGCTGCCGTTCGACAGTGCCGGTCCTCCCGCCGCGCCGCTGTTGACACCGGTGACGGCGCTGTCCGCGAACGCGCAGCATCTGTATGCCGGCAGCGTGACCGGACAGATCCGCCGCTTCTCTCTGACGACGGGCCTGCCGGACGCGTGGGCCGTGGCCACTGCGTCGCCACCGGGGACCTCGCCAGTGGTGGCGGCGTTGGCCGCCACGAGTACGGCGGTGTACGCCGGCGGCTTCTTCACGAGTGCAGCCACGTCCGCGCAGCCGTCCGGTGTGGCGCGCACGCACGCGCTGGCCGTCGGCACGAATACCGCCACGCTGTTGCCGTGGGCTCCGGTTGTTGTCGCCCCCGGCGGCAGCGCGGCGGAAGGGCAGCGTCCGATTGCCGCCATCGCCAGCGTGGGCGGCGCCGTTGTCCTGGGCGGACGGTTTACCAGCCTTGGTGGCGAAACACGTACGGCACTGACGGCGGTTGATGCGGTGACGGGTGTGCCAACCGTGCCGGCGTTGACCTTGCCCGAGGACCATGTTGTCACGGGCATGGCGGTGGAGGCCAACACCGCCTACTTCGTCGGCCGCGATGGTACCGATGGTGAGGCGGCGCCGCTGATTGGCGCGGCGGACGTGAACAGCGGCGAGGTCACCATCTGGGCACAGCCGTCCGGCTCATCGTCGTCGGGACGCGTGACGTTGTTCGACGGGCGTGTGTATTCCGGCCCGGAGTGGGACTCGGTCACGGGTGTCCCGACGTCCGTGGCGATGTCGTGGCGGCACCCGGAGGCGTCGGAGGCGGGTGTACTCGAGCTGAACGATCGACCCGATGGCGACACCGGCCCCGTGCTCGTGCGGCACTATCCCTCGACGATGGGCGGCAGCCCGCGTGCGCCGCGTGACGTGACGGTGCACTATGCCGATCATGACGTGTACCTGACGTGGTCGCCACCGGCCGTGGGTGACGTGCTGTCGTACGTGGTGCGTGCCGGTTCGTTCAGCGGCATGTCCAACCTGGTGGACCACGACACCGGCTCGACGGAGACGTCACTGCTGGCGAGCGCGCGCGAGGGACTCTACTATGTGCGCCTGCACGCGCGTGGGCCCGAGGGCCTGTCGCCGCCTTCGAACGAACTGGTATTCGCGCTCACCACCAACGGCTGCAATGCGCCGCCGCTGGCGCCGGGACCGCTGTCGGGGGTGGGTGGTGATGCGGGTGCCTCGCTGGCGTGGGGGGCGGCCATTGGCGCGACGTCCTACGTGGTGTTCGCGGGCAGTTTGCCGGGGGCCGAGGATCGGGCCGTACTGAATGTCGGCCGGCGGACCAATCTGCTGACGGCCGCGCCTCCAGGCACCTATTTCGTCCGCGTGGCCGGAACCAACAACTGCGGGCGCGGACCGACCTCCAACGAGGTGGTGCTACAGGTGGGCGCGCCACCGCCGGGGCCACCGCAGAATCTCCAGGTCACGGTGACAGCCGGTATTGCCACGCTGACGTGGGAGCCGCCGAGCACGGGCGGCCCCGTCGGCTTCTATCGCCTCGAAGCCGGTAGCGGGCCCGGCCTGGCCAATCTGGCCGTGACCAACACGGGGGCAACGGTATTCGTGGCACCGCCGGTTGTGCCCGGCGTGTACCACGTCCGCGTCCGTGCCGGCAGCGCTTCGGGTCTCAGCGCGGCGACGCCAGATGTGGCGATCACCATCGGCCCGCCACTGCGATAGCCTGGTATCTGTATGTCGTCATTTGAGGCTATTAAAAGCATAAATATGTTACTATTCGTCTAAATAGACGATATATGAGAATATCATCCGCTCTGACAGACGAGGCGATCCTGCGGGAACTGGGAAGCCGCCTGGCGGCGGTGAGGCTGGCGCGCAACCTGACGCAGGCGGCCCTCGCCGAGGAGGCGGGTCTGTCGAAGCGGACAGTCGAGCGCCTGGAGTCGGGCCAGGTGGCGGCGCGATTGTCGGCGTTCGTGCGTGTCTGTCGCGTGCTGGGCCTGGTGGACCGCCTGGACGCGCTCGTCCCGTCGCCCGCGGTCAGTCCGGTCGAACAACTGAAGCTGGCCGGCCGCCGCCGGCAGCGCGCGTCCGGGAGTCGCACGTCCGGAACTTCGGCGAAGCGGCCGTGGACGTGGGGAGATGAGTCGTGATTGCCGAGGTGCGCCTCTGGGGACGAACCATTGGCGCTGTTTCCCTGGAGGACGGCCGCGACTACGCCACGTTCCAGTACACACCGGAGTTCGCCGGCAGCGGCATCCAGGTATCGCCGGTGACGATGCCGCTCCGGAAGGAGAGTTACGAGTTTCCCGAGTTGTCGCGCCAGACGTTTCATGGACTGCCGGGCCTGCTGGCCGATTCGCTGCCGGACCGTTTCGGCAATGCGCTCATCGATGCGTGGCTGGCCACGCAGGGGCGCAGCCCGGAGAGTTTCAGCGCCATCGAGCGGCTCTGCTACACCGGCACGCGCGGTATGGGCGCGCTGGAATACGTTCCGGCCATCGGCCCGAGGCCACGCCGTACCACCACCATCGATGTCGAGGCGCTGGTCAAACTCGCCTCCGACATCCTCACCCATCGTCAGCACCTCGCCGGACGGTTTTCGGATGAGTCCAGCGGCGAGGCCCTTGCCGACATCCTGAAGGTTGGTACATCCGCGGGCGGTGCGCGCGCCAAGGCCGTGATTGCGTGGAATCGTGACACCAACGAAGTGCGTTCCGGCCAGCTGCCGGCCGGTCCGGGTTTTACGTACTGGTTGTTGAAGTTCGACGGCGTCGCCGGGAACAAAGACAAGGAACTCGACGATCCGCAGGGCTATGGCGCCATCGAGTACGCCTACGCGCTCATGGCCCAGGCCGCCGGCATCACGATGACTGAATGCCGTCTGCTCGAGGAGCACGGCCGGCGTCATTTCATGACCCGCCGGTTCGATCGGCTGGACGATGGCGGGAAGCGGCATATGCAGTCGCTGGGTGGCCTGGCGCATCTCGATTTCAACGAGGCGGGAGCGTATGCCTACGAGCAGGCGTTTCTGATCATTCGTCAGCTGGGTCTGCCCATGGCGGCGGTCGAGGAACAGTTTCGCCGCATGCTGTTCAACGTGGTGGCGCGCAACCAGGACGATCACGTCAAGAACATTGCGTTCCTGATGGACAAGTCAGGCGAGTGGACGCTGGCGCCGGCCTTCGACGTCACCTACAGCTACAACCCGTCGGGGCGCTGGACCGGCACGCACCAGATGACCATCAACGGCAGGCGCGACGGGTTCGTGATGGCGGACATTCAGGCGGCCGGCCGGCATGCGGGATTGAAGCAGGGACGGGCCGCGGCGCTGCTCGAAGAGGTGACCGCCGCCGTGAAACGCTGGCCCGAGTTTGCCGATCGTGCAGGTTTGCCGGCTGAGGTCGTCGCGAAAATTCGCGCGGCACAGCGACTGGACCTGAGCCGCCGGTGAGCGGGCTCGCTGCGTAAGCTCGTTCCGGACCGTTGCTGACGAAGGTCAGTTGCTGTGAGCGTTGCCGAAGGAACGGCGCGCGCGTGGTTGCAGGAACGGTATGGCCCGCCGCGCCGGTTGTCAG
>CAZZGM010000231.1:0-4413 GCA_964653955.1 uncultured Bifidobacteriaceae bacterium
GCGCGGTTCGATGGCACGGCCGCTTACGAACATGCGGACCCGCGGCAGGGCGAACATCAGGACTGGGGCACGCTGGTCTTCAACTACGGGCGGCACGAGGTCCGGTCGTTCCTGCTGTCCAACGCGCTCTTCTGGCTGGAGCAGTTCCATGTGGACGGTCTGCGCGTGGACGCGGTGGCGTCGATGCTCTATCTGGACTACTCGCGGCAGCCGGGGCAGTGGGTGCCCAATCGGTATGGCGGGCGCGAAAACCTCGAGGCCATTGCCTTTCTGCAGCAGCTCAATACGCTGGTCGAGCAGGAGTGTCCCGGCGCGGTGGTGTTTGCGGAAGAGTCCACCTCGTGGCCCGGTGTCACGCGGCCCGTGCATCTCGGCGGCCTTGGGTTCACTTACAAGTGGAACATGGGCTGGATGCACGACATGCTCGACTACCTCAAGGAGGATCCCGTCCACCGCAAGTGGCATCACAACCGGATTACCTTCTCGATGATGTACGCCTACAGCGAACGTTTCGTGTTGCCCTTCTCGCACGACGAGGTCGTGCACGGCAAACGTTCGATGCTCGACAAGATGCCGGGCGATGTGTGGCGCAAGATGGCCACGCTGCGGGCGTTGTATGGCTACATGTACGTGCACCCTGGCAAGAAGCTGATGTTCATGGGCGGCGACATCGGGCAGTGGCGCGAGTGGAACAGCGAAGGCGAGCTGGACTGGATGGTGCTCGGTGATGCGCGTCACGCCGGGCTGCAGCAGTGGCTGCGCGATCTCAACCACCACTACCTGGCCGAGCCGGCACTCTGGCAGTACGATGACGACCCGCGCGGCTTCCAGTGGATTGACTGCCACGATCACGACCACAGCACGCTGTCGCTCATTCGCCGCGGTGTCGAAGACGATTCCGCGGTAGTGGCGCTGGTGAACTTCACACCCGTGCCGCGTCATGGGTATCGCATTGGCGTGCCGGCACCTGGTGTCTACCTCGAGCTGCTCAACAGCGACGCGGAGGTCTACGGCGGCAGCAACATGGGCAACGGCGGCCGCGTGTCTACCGAAGCGGTGCCGTCTCACGGTTTCGCACATTCGGTGGCGCTCACCGTACCGCCGCTGGGGTTTCTGCTGTTGAAACAGGAGCCTTCGTCCGCCGTCGGCACGGCCACCACCGGCGCCATCACCACCACTGGCACCGGCGCCAACATCGATACCGGCGCCGGCACGGCCGTAGTCGCGGACACCGACGCACCTACCAGCACGGACGACTGACCGCCCCATCGTCGGACCCGGGACTACCGCCTTCCGCACTGCACGCGACCGATGAGTGCGTTGCCGCCGAACCGCGCGGCGCTCAGCGGTCGACCAGGCTTGCTCGAGACATGCCGCGCGGTTCGAGCGGCGAGCGGCACGTGTACTGCACAGTCTGTCACTTGCCATGTTTCGCCGGGCACGCCGGACCTCAGGCATTCCGCTTTCGGACAGCCATGTCCGCCTGCGGCCACTGGCCGTGACGAGCGGTGGGACGAGCGGGGCTCCGCTGTCCGAGTCGCGAGTCCGCGTGCGGGCTCTTCCCGTACTGGGGGTGGCCACTGCGCTCACGTGCTTTTCGGCATCGCAGGCCTACTACTTCGTCGCTACGTTCACCGACAGGCCGGCGCCGTTCGCGGTGCTGTTCGCCCTGAACCTCGGCTACTGGTATTCGTGGGCACTGCTCGCGCCGGGCATCCTGTGGCTGTCGCGCCGCTGGCCGCTCGACAAGGCCAACTGGCGGCGTTCGCTGCCCGCGCACCTGCTGGGCGTGTTTGTGTTCACGACGGCACACGTGGCCATGACGATTGCCGCGCGGATTGTCATTTCCGGGGTCATGGGTGAACCGGCCGACTCGTGGCGCGTGGCCGCCCAGCGGATGTACTTCCTGAACTTCGACTGGGAAATGATGACCTACTGGGCCATTGTCGGCCTGAGCCACGCGCTGGACTATCGCAAGGAGGCGCAGGCGCGGGCGCTCCGTGCCAGTCAGCTCGAGACACACCTGGCCGAGGCCAGACTCCAGTCGCTGCAGCGCCAGTTGCAGCCGCATTTTCTCTTCAATACGCTCAACGCCATCTCGGCCCTCATGCACCGGGACGTCGAGGCGGCCGACGCGATGATTGCCCGCCTCAGCGACCTGCTGCGCATTTCGCTCCAGATGGTCGGGGTGCAGGAAATTCCGTTGAAGGAAGAGTTGGATTTCCTCTCCAAGTATCTGGAGATCGAACAAACGCGCTTCCGCGACCGTCTCACCGTGGTGTTCGACGTGCAGCCGGACGCCCTGGATGCCCTCGTGCCAAACCTTGTGCTTCAGCCGCTCGTCGAAAACGCCATCAAGCACGGCATCGGCCCGCGACCCTCGCCCGGCACCATCACGGTCCGGGCGCGCTCGACGGAGCGGACGCTGGAACTGAGCGTCCAGGACGATGGCGTCGGTCTGTCGGCGTCCCGGCTCTCGGCGTTCAACCGCGGAGTCGGATTGTCGAACACGCGTTCGCGGCTGGAGCACCTGTACGGCCCGCTCCACCGCTTCGAGTTCCGGCAGCCGGTCGACGGCGGGTTGCTGGTGTCGATGACGATCCCGCTGGAAGCAGCGCCCGGATCGCCAGCCGGGAGAGAGGCCGTAGAGGGGGCTGCGTGACCAAGATTCGAACCATGGTGGTGGACGACGAGCCGATGGCGCGGGAGCGTCTGGTCGGGCTGCTCGGCCAGGAAGCGGACATCGAGTTGATTGGCGAGTGCGCCGATGGCTCTCAGGCCATCTCGGCCATCAGGCAGCAGCAGCCCGATCTGGTCTTCCTCGACGTGCAGATGCCCGCCTGCGATGGCTTTGGCGTCATCAAGAACGTCGGACCGGAGCAGATGCCGGCCGTGGTGTTCGTCACGGCTTACGACGAATACGCGCTGCGGGCTTTCGAGGTGCACGCGCTCGACTATCTGCTGAAGCCTTTCGGCCGCGATCGGTTTCAGCAGACGCTCCAGCACGCACGCGCCTACGTGGAACGCCGGCGGGCAGGAGAGCTCGGACGGCGGCTCATGGCACTGGTGCAGGACGTGAAACCCGAGCCTCGTCGCCTGGATCGCCTGGTGGTGAAGTCGGGCGGCCGGGTGTTCTTCCTGCGTACCGACGACATCGACTGGGTGGAGGCCGCTGGCAACTACGTGCGGCTGCACCTCACCGGCACATCACATCTCTTCCGCGAGACGATGACGAACATGGAGGCGCGGCTCGACGGTCAGCGCTTCGTGCGTATCCACCGCTCCCGCATCGTCAATGTGGACCGCATCAAGGAACTGCAGCCGTGGCTGAACGGCGAGTACGTGGTGGTGCTCAACAACGGCACGCGTCTCACGCTGAGCCGCGGTTACCGCGAGAAGCTGCAGGAGCGGCTGGCCCACAGCCGCTGACCGTGCGCCTTACTGCATCAGGACCGGAAGGGCGGTGACGAAGGAGGCCACGAGCGCAATGAGCGTGGCCCCCAGGCACACCACGGCCAGCGCCAGGTGATCGATGCGCTCGCGGCTCATCGGGTCGAGCACCATCGACGTCAGCCAGCCGCCGGCAAATCCGCCGGCGTGTGCCCAGTTGTCGACGCCAGGGAAGATGAGACCGAACACGCCCAGGAACAGCGCATACTGCAGGCCGGCCTGTCCGGCCTGGCTGTTGCCGGTGCGGCGGCCGTAATAGACCAGCGCGCCCAGCAGGCCGAAGATGGGCGCCGACGCGCCCACCGAAAACATCGCGCCGCCAATCAGCGGCAGCCGCGGCAGATACATGCCCGCCATCGTGCTGATGGCAAAGCCCGCCACGCCGGACGCGGTGTAGATGATGACCATGCGGCCCGGGCCGTAGAGGTCGGCCACCGCCGGTGCCAGCTGGCGAATCCACAGCACGTTGAACAGCACGTGCAGGATGCCGGCGTGCAGCCATCCGGCGGTCAGCACCGTCCACCAGCGGCCGAAGGTGAACACCGGGACGGCACCGCTGGCTCCCAGCAGGAACAGGATCTCGGTGCTTGGTGAGAGCATGGCCTGCATGCCCATGCCCGAGAGCAGCAGCGACAGCACGTAAAGGGTGACGGTGGCGCCAATGACAATGGGCACGAAGCCCATGTCGTGGCCGAGGCGGCGCAGCGCCGGTCCATATCCCCACATGCCGGGGTTGCGGCGGCCGCAGTTGTAGCAGGTCTCGTCGTTCACGCCCACCAGCACCCCGCAGGAGGTGCAGATGACCGACCCTTCCGTCTGCCGCTTGAACATCCGTCAGATCATACTCAGCGTTGTCGAGCTCTCAGGAAAGAAAACGCAAACGGCGTAGAGGACGCTGCTACTCCGCCTCCGTGCTCAGTCGCCGCGCACCGATGGCGCCTGCGACCATGCCGGTGACAATCA
>CAZZGM010000231.1:4423-5694 GCA_964653955.1 uncultured Bifidobacteriaceae bacterium
GCCGTGCTGATTGTCACCGGCATGGTCGCAGGCGCCAGCGGTGCGCGGCGACCATGCCGGTGACAATCAGCACGGCGCACGGCAGCACCATCTCCGCGGCAGTGAACTCGCGCCACAGACCGCCTTCGACGGCGAGGATGGCCCAGCGGATGGGACTGACGACGCCGAGTTGTGCCATCCAGGCCGGCATCACGAACGATGGCACCATGCCGCCGCCGAGCATGGAGAGCGGCATCAGCATGGCCCATGCAGTTCCCGACGCCGCCTGCTCGGTCCTGCCGAGTGTGGCAATGAACATCATGATTCCGCAGAACGCCACCGTCGCACTTGCGCAGGCCAGTATCAGCAGCGGCCACGACGAAGGTGCGATCCCGAACACGGCCACGGCCAGCGCCAGCAGGATCGTCTGAACGATGACCATGGCCACGGCGCAGGCGAGGGCCTTGCCACCGAGAATCTGCGCGTACGAGAGTGGCGACATCCGCAGGCGCACGAACGTGCCCCGGGTCCGCTCGCTCACCAGGCTCAGGCCGAACGACATGGCGCAGCCGATGAGCGCCCACAGGATGCCCTGCGGAAAGGTGATGGCAAATGCGTTGTCCGGCCCGCGCCGCTGCCGCGTGACCGGCGCCTCGACGATTTTCAGCGGCTGCCAGTCCGCCGCTCCGCCCGCGGTGGTGTCCTGTGCCGCCGGACTGCCGACGAACGTCCGCAGCGCACCGAGGAAGCCCGTCAGTTCAGGCGGCGCATTGCCCTGTTGTCCGAGGTCGGCAAGCGCCTCGTCCAGCATTTTCGACGAGGCCGTGGTGTCGCGCATCACGCGCTGCATGTCGGCAGCGGCGGCCTGCTGCAGCAATCCTTCAATCATGCCGGCCTCGGCCTGGCGTGAAGGATCGCTGCCGACTTCGATCTCACGCGGCGGGCCGTAGAAGAGGCGCGACGAACGTTCGCCGAAGCCCGGGCGGAGGACGAAGTAGGCGGCCTGCCGCCCGTTGCGCACCGCGGTTTCCGCTTCGGCTCGGGTCATCGGCGCAAAGCTGAAGTGTCCGGACGTCGTCAGCCGTTCGACGAACGCGCGCGACGCGTCGGTGGCATCCTCATCGACGAGCGCGACGGCCATCGCCCGCGGTGTGTCGCCGGATGGTCCGCTGAACGCGTAGCCGAACATCACGGCCACGATCACCGGCCAGATGAAGGTAAAGAAGAACGCCATCGGGATGCGCGGCAGCACGCGCAGCTCCTTGATGGCAACGGCAAGTAGTGGACGCATG
>CAZZGM010000232.1:0-5449 GCA_964653955.1 uncultured Bifidobacteriaceae bacterium
GCGCTACTCGCTGCTCGGTGGCGGCAAGCGTCTGCGGCCGCTGCTGGTGCTGGCGGCGTTCGAAGCCGTCCAGGCTGAAGCCGGCACCGTGGACCTGTCGCTGGCCCTGCCGGCGGCCTGCGCGCTCGAGATGATCCACACCTACTCGCTGGTCCACGACGACCTCCCCGCCATGGACGACGACTCGCTGCGGCGCGGGCGGCCCACGTCGCACGTCGTGCACGGCGAGGGCCTGGCCATCCTGGCCGGCGACGGCCTGCAGGCCGAAGCGTTCGCGCTGCTGGCGCGGCTGCCGCATTCCGACGCGCCCGACATCCAGGCCCGCAAGCTGCGCACCCTCGCCGTCGTGGCCGAGGCCGCCGGGGCGGCCGGCATGGTCGGTGGGCAGGCCGTGGATCTGGCGGCGGATCCCACGCAGGCCAGCCGGGGCACCTCGACCGTGGCGCTGCCGCCGCTCGACGCCGCCGCGCTGGCCGACATGCACGCCCGCAAGACGGGTGCGCTCATTCGCGCGTCGGTGGCAGCCGGCGCCATCATGGGTGGCGCCACGGAATCCGTGCTCGCCGCGCTCGACGCCTATGCCCGGCACATCGGCCTGGCCTTCCAGATCGTCGATGACATCCTCGATGTCGAAGGCAGTTCCGCCGGCCTCGGCAAGACGGCCGGCAAGGATGCCGCCGCCGGCAAACCCACCTATGTGTCCCTGTACGGACTCGCCGGCGCGCGCGCGCGGGCGAGCAGCCATCTCGCCGGTGCACGCGACGCGCTCGGCTCCGTGAACCTCGCAGAGTCTCCGCTCGCCGGCCTGGCACGCCGGATAGTCGAGCGACACGCCTGAAGATCATGCGCATGCGGCTCGACGCGCTGCTCGTGCATCGCGGCCTGGCGGAATCCCGAGAAAAAGCGCGAGCGCTCATCCTGGCGGGACAAGTGGACGTCGCTGGTCACGGAGTACAAAAGGCCGGATCGATGGTGGACGTCGCCACCGAGGTCCGCGTCATTGGCCCCGAGCACCCGTGGGTGAGCCGCGGGGGTCTGAAGCTGGCGCACGCGCTGGACCACTTCGGCCTCGACGTCACCGGTGCGCTGGCCCTGGACATTGGCGCATCGACGGGCGGCTTTACCGACGTGCTGCTCACACGTGGGGCCGCACGCGTCATTGCCCTCGACGTCGGTCACGGCCAGTTGCACTGGAAGCTGCGCAACGACCCGCGCGTCATCGTCATCGAGGGCTTGAACGCGCGCACGCTGACACGCGCCGCTCTACCCGACCTGGGTGCCGGTGCAGCGTTCGTGTCCATTGACGTATCGTTCATCTCGCTGGCGCTCATTTTTCCCGTGCTGCCACCGCTGCTGGCACCGGGTGCGACGATTGTGGCGCTGGTGAAGCCGCAGTTCGAAGCCGGGCGGCGCGATGTCGGCAAACGCGGCGTGGTGTCGGACCCGGCGGTACATGCGCGTGTCATCGACGAAGTCACGGAGGCCGCACGCGCCGCGGGACTGGTCCGTGTCGGCCTCGTGGAGTCGCCCGTCACGGGCGCGCAGGGCAACCGCGAGTTCCTGATGCGGCTGGAGGCATGCTGATGACCATCGGGATTGTGGCCAAGCCGGATCTCACCAATGCCGGCGACACGCTTCGCGAGGTGGAAACCTGGCTCGAACGGCGAGGCCTGGCGGCGGTGTGGTCGCCGGAGGCGCATCACCTGCTGCCTGCCAACGGGCCGCGGCACGTCCTCCCTCGTGACGAGATGCCGGCGGCCGTGGACCTGGTACTCGTGCTCGGCGGCGACGGCACGCTGCTGGCCATGGCCGACCGCATTGCCGCGCTCGACCGCGACATTCCCATCCTCGGGGTCAACTTCGGCTCGCTGGGATTCCTCACCGAGATCACGCGCCCCGAGTTGATCGACGCACTCGAAGCGGCGGTCAGCGGCAGCGCCACGCACGACGCCCGCATGATGCTGCGCGCCGAAATCCCGGCCGTTGGCGGCGTCAGCGCACGGCGGTTTGCCGCCCTGAACGACGTGGTGTTCACGCGCAGCGCCCGGTCGCGCCTGGCGGAGCTGTCCGTGCAGGTCGGCGATCAGTTCGTCACGACCGTGCGGGCCGACGGGCTCATCATTGCCAGCCCCACGGGCTCCACGGCCTACAACCTCTCGGCCGGCGGTCCCATCGTCCATCCGGCCATGGACGCCATTCTCATCACGCCGATTGCTCCGCACACGCTGAGCAACCGGCCGATCGTGGTGCCGGCCGAACGTGAAGTGCGCGTGGCCGCCAGCAGCGGCAGCGCCGACGTCTACGTCACCCTGGACGGTCAGTCGGGGTTTCCGCTCGAGACCGGCCAGACGGTAGCCATCAGCCGAGCCGCCCGGCCGCTGCGCCTCATTCGTGCCGAGTCACGCAGCTACTTCGAAGTGCTCCGTCAGAAGCTGCGCTGGAACGAACGATAGGCGCACGGCCGAAGAGCCTGGTTCAGGAGCCGGCGACCGGCGCCAGCGCGTCGGGCTGGATGAAGTCGCGCTCGTCGGTACGCACGGTGAGCACCGGGCACGGTGCCGAGCGGACGATGCGTTCGGCCACGCTGCCCATGAGCAGCCGCGGCAGGGCGCGCCGTCCGTGCGTCCCCATCACGATCAGGTCGATGGCGTTGTCGCGCGCGTATTCCAGGATGTCGGTGGCGGCCGATCCCGCCGCGCGCACTTCGGTCACCACCTTCAGCGACGATCGGTCATCGTCGGTAATGACCTGCGCCATCTGGCGGCGTCCCACCTGTTCGAGCCCCTGCTCCACCTGCTGGACCGCCACCGCGGGCACTTCCGCGCCGCCGGGAATCATGACGTTTTCCACCGTGTGCAGGACGTGCAGCGTCGCACCGAACTGGCGAGCCAGATGCCGGCCGTACTCCAGCGCCTGCGCCGAGGGCTCGCCGAAATCGGTGGGAACGAGAATCTGCTTGAGCGCGATCATGGGGGTCTCCTTTGCCCGGACTGATCACCGCGAGCGGTTGCGCCGTTCGCGGAAGTACCGTACCTGCCACTCCTGCACGTTGCGATTGTGTTCGGCCAGCGTATCGGCAAACACGTGCGACCCGTCGTTGCGGCTGACGAAATAGAGATGTTTCACGGACGCCGGTCGCAGCGTGGCCTCGAGGGACGCAAGGCCGGGCGCCGCAATCGGTCCCGGCGGCAAGCCGGGATAGCGGTACGTATTGTAGGGCGAATCGAACTGCAGGTTGCTGCGCGTCAGGTTGCCGTCGTACTGCCCCGCCTTCTGCAGCGCGTAGATCACGGTCGGATCGGCCTGCATGGGCATGCCGATGGCAAACCGGTTGCGATAGACCGCAGCCACCAGCGCGCGCTCGTCGGCGCGGCCGGTTTCTTTCTCCACCAGTGACGCCAGCGTCACCACCTGGCGCGTGGTGAGGCCGGCACGTTCGGCCTCGGCTCTCAGGTCGTCCGAATAGAGCCGCTTGAACAACGCCACCATCTGCCGGACGAGTTCGTCGGCGCTGGTGTCCCGCGGCAGCGCATAGGTTTCGGGAAAGAGATAGCCCTCGAGATCGTCAGCCGTCGGATCGATGTCGTGCACGAGCGAGGCGTTGCCGGCCGCCCGCACGAATTCGCTGGCCGCGCCGAAGCCACGCTCTTCGAACACCTGCGCCATCTCGCCGATGACCAGCCCTTCGCGGAACGTGATCAGGCGCTTGTAGACGTCGCCGCGCACAATCCGATCGATGACCTCGAGCGGCGTCAGCGCGCGCTCGAACCGGTACTCCCCGGCCTGCAGCGCCCGCGCGTGGCCCGAGTACCACAGGGCCAGCCGGAACGTCAGCGGATCTTTGACCACACCGGCATCGCTCAGCCGGGCGCCCACGCCGGCGGCTCCGGTACCGGCCGGAATGTCGACGAATCGTTCGGCGGTGTCGAAGCCGCGATACGGCTCGTGCAGGCGCTGACAGACCACCCACGCCGCGGTCCCCGCGGCCATGGCTACCAGCAGCAGCATCCAGACGAGGCGCACGAACACACGCGTGCCTCGTCCCGGCTTCTCCTGTTCGTCCGTGCCATCCGCCATGCGCCTCTACCCCACCGCCCGATGGTCCAGGTAATCCTGGAGAATGATGGCCGCCGCTTCGGCATCCAGTTGCTGTTTGCGGCGCCGCCAGTCGCGTTCGCCACGCGCCACGAGGCGCGCTTCGGCCTCGTGACTGGTCAACCGCTCGTCCTGCAGCGTCACGGGTAATCCCACCCGCTGCTCGAGCGCGCGCGCCAGCGATTCGACGGCTGCCGTCTGATGTGTCGGACTGCCGTCGAGGCGGCGCGGCCAGCCCACGACGACGCCCGACAGCCCGTCTTCGCCGGCGCGCAGATCTTCGATGCAGCTCACGACCAGGTCGATGGCCGCACGCTCCGAGGCAGGCCGCTGCATCTGCCGCCACGGTGACGCCAGCGTACCGGAGGCGTCGCTGAGCGCGAGCCCCACACGTTTCGTACCGTAGTCGATGCCGAGCACACGCACTCGGTCAGTATAAGATGCGCGCCGTGCGGCGCCTGTGCCTGGTCATGGTGACGCTGGCGGCCGTTGCGTGCACATCCGCACCGCCGACAGCACCTCGACGGCTCGTTGTCCTGGCTGTGGACGGGCTGGATCCGGCCATCACGGCACGTTTGATCCGCAACGGCACGCTGCCACATCTGGCGGAGCTTGCGTCCTCCTCCGGCATCGTCCCGCTGGAGTCGGTGCCAGGCGCTGAAACATTTTCCGCCTGGACCTCGCTCATCACCGGCACTGGTGCCGGCACACACGGTGTCTTCGGCCTGGTTGCACCGGCCCGCGACACCGCACGCCCCTCGCTCGCACCGCTCTCGCTTCGGCCGTCAGGACGATGGCTGGGACGGTGGTGGTCGGAGGGGGCGGCGTATGCAGCGGTTTCAGCCGTGGAGCCGGTGTGGTCGCATCTCGGTCGTGCGGGGCTCCCCGCCACCGCGCTGTTCGTGCCGGGAACGTTCCCACCGGTGGCCGCACCTCGGGTCACGACCGTCGCGGGTTTGCCCGCGCCCGACTGGAGCGGCAGCCCCGGCTCGGCCTACACATGGCTCGATACCGCCATATCCCCATCCGATACCGGTCCCACTCGCTACGGCGGGCAGGTGCAACGCCTGACGTTTGCACGTAACATCGCGCACACCACACTCGTCGGATTGCGCACGCCCGAACGTGTCGACCTTCCGCTCACCGTCACGTGGAACCCCGAGGCACGAAGCGTCAACGTCCAGGTCGGTACCGAGAGCGTCTATCTGGCGGAAGGCCAGCAGAGCCGCTGGATTACCGTGACGGCGCATCTCAATCTGCTGACGCGCGTGCAGGGTCTCATCCGACTGTGGCAGCAGCGGGCCGGCAACGACGTCACGCTGCTGATCTCGCCCATCCAGTGGCACCCCGACAC
>CAZZGM010000232.1:5459-5689 GCA_964653955.1 uncultured Bifidobacteriaceae bacterium
CCGCCATCACCGTTGTCCGCACCTTCGCCGGCAGCCGCCTCACTGTTTGCACGGCTGGGCCCCTACCGCACGTCGAACTGGCCCGACATGGGCTGGGCCCTGGCGGACGGTTACATCAGTGAAGATGCGTTTCTGGCCGCGCAGGACGACACGTTCTCGGATCGGGCCGAGGCGCTGCTCAACCGGATTGATGCGGGCGACTGGTCGCTGCTGGTGGCCGGCATCGAAAC
>CAZZGM010000233.1:0-5686 GCA_964653955.1 uncultured Bifidobacteriaceae bacterium
CGTCGCTCGAGATCGAAGTCGACGTCAACGAGAGCTACATCAATCGCGTGACGCCGGGCCAGGCCGTGGCGGCCACACTCGACGCCTACCCCGACTGGCGGATTCCGGCGTCGGTCATCACCACCATTCCGGCGGCCGATCGACAGAAAGCCACCGTGCTGGTACGGATTGCCTTTGCCGAACTCGACGAGCGCGTGCTGCCCGACATGGGCGTGAAGGTGACGTTCCTGCGCGAGCCGGCGGACACCGAGGTGGCCGCGGAACGCCCCGTGGCGCTGGTGCCGCGCAGCGCCGTACGCTCCGAGAACGGCACGTCGTACGTTCTCGTGGTCAAGCAGGACATCGTCGAACGCCGTGCCATCCGTCTGGGCGGCACGGACGGCGACCGCGTGGAAGTAGCCGCAGGCCTCTCCGCCGGCGAACGTGTCGTCGTCGCACCACCACCCGGTCTCCTGGAAGGTCAACCCGTCGTCGTCAAGCAGGGGCAGTAATGGAACCACTGGTACGCGTCAGCGGTGTGCACAAGTACTTCACGCGCGGGGCCGAACGCATCGACGTCCTGAAGGGTGTCAACCTGGACATTCCCCAGGGCGAGTTCCTCGCGCTCATGGGACCGTCCGGTTCAGGAAAGACCACGCTGCTCAACCTGCTGGGTGGTCTCGACGCACCGTCGGCCGGTGAGGTGCGCGTCGCCGGCACCAACATCGCGGAGTTGTCGGGCGGCCGGCTGTCGCGATGGCGTGCCGACCACGTCGGCTTCGTCTTTCAGCTCTACAATCTCCTGCCAGTCCTGACGGCCGAACGTAACGTCGACCTGCCGCTGCTGCTCACGAAGCTGTCGAAAGCAGAGCGCCGCAAGCGCGTCGACATCGCGCTGAAGGTGGTCGGGCTGTCGGACCGCGCCCGGCACTATCCGCGTCAACTGTCGGGCGGCCAGGAGCAGCGCGTGGGCATTGCCCGCGCCATTGTCACGGATCCGACGCTGCTGCTGTGTGACGAGCCCACGGGTGATCTCGACCGCAAGTCGGGCGACGAAATCCTCGACCTGCTGCAGGCGCTCAACCAGCGGCACGGCAAGACCATCGTGATGGTCACCCACGATCCGCGCGCCGCCGAGCGAGCCACACGCACGCTGCACCTGGAGAAAGGTGTCCTGCTCGGAGAACAGCCATGAAATTCCTGCCGCTGCTCTGGAGCAGCCTCTGGCGCAAGAAGTTCCGCACCATCTTCACGCTGCTCTCGGTGTTCGTCGCGTTCCTGCTGTTCGGCCTGCTGATGACCATCCGCATGGCTTTCAGCTTCGGTGTGGACATTGCCGGTCTCGATCGTCTGGTGCTCATCCACAAGGTGAGCCTCATCATGCCGCTGCCGGTGTCCTATCTGGAACGCCTGCGCGCCACCGAGGGCGTAGACCTGGCCACCCACAACACGTGGTTTGGCGGCATCTATCAGGACCCGGCAAACTTCTTCGCACAGATCGTCGTCGAACCCGAGCCGTTCCTCGACCTGTATCCCGAGTACCGCCTGCCGGCGGAACAACGGCAGGCGTGGCTGAACGATCGCCAGGGCGCCGTGGTGGGCGCGGATCTCGCGCGCCGGTTCGGGTGGTCGGTGGGCGATCGTATTCCCATCCAGGGCACGATCTGGCAGCCGAAACAGGGAGAGGTGTGGGACTTCAACATTGTCGGCATCTACGACGGCGATGCGGGCGTCGACAAGACACAGTTCTTCTTTCGCTACGACTATCTCGACGAGAACCGCCGGCAGGGCGAAGGACTCGTCGGCTGGTACGTCGTCAAGATTGGCGATCCGGCTCAGGCCCAGGCCATGGCGGCACGATTCGACGACATGTTCGCCAACTCCTCTGCCGAGACCAAGACAACCACCGAAAAGGGATTCGTCGAAGGTTTTGCCAAACAGGTGGGTGACATTGGCGCCATCATGATTGCCATTCTCGTGGCCGTGCTGTTCACGATGCTGCTGGTGGCGGCCAACACCATGGCGCAATCGGTACGTGAACGTACCAGCGAAATTGGCGTGCTCAAGACGCTCGGCTTCCAGGGCGGCGCCATCCTCGCGCTCGTGCTCGGTGAATCAGTGCTGATTGCCGTCATCGGCGGCGGGCTTGGCCTGGTGGCGGCGTGGGTCATCGTGCAGCAGGGCGATCCGACCGGCGGCATGCTGCCGGCCTTTGTCCTGCCCAATCGCGACATCGCACTGGGCTCGGCGCTCATCCTCGTGCTGGGCCTGCTGGCCGGCGCGTTGCCTGCCGTTGCCGCGATGCGGCTGCGCATCACCGACGCTCTGCGGCGCGCCTAGGCGCCCATCTCACAAGGAGGCATCGTGCTCGGCTGGCTCACGCAAACCTTCGCGGTCACGGCACTCAACCTGCGCACGCTGCCGCAGCGGCTCTCATCCTCCGCCGTCGCCATCGTCGGCATTGCCGGTGTCGTGGTGGTGCTCGTCTCGGTACTGTCCATTGCCGCCGGCTTCACGGCCGCCATGCGCGATTCCGGGTCGCCGACGCGCGCACTGGTCATGCGCAGCGGCGCCGACAGCGAGATGACCAGCGGCATCAGCGGCCCGGAGGCGGACATCATCAAGCAGGCCCCCGGCATTCGCCGCGATGGCCAGACGCCGCTGGCCTCGTCGGAGCTCTACGTCATCATCGACCTGCCGAAACGTTCCACCGGCACGCCGGCCAACGTTCCCATGCGCGGCATCGAGCCCGGTGCCTGGCCGGTGCGCAGCGAAGCCACCATCATCGAAGGCCGCGCGCTGCAGTTCGGCACCAACGAAGTGGTAGTCGGCCGAGGCGCCAGCACGCAATTTGCCGGACTCCGCGTCGGCGACCAGATTGTGTCCGGTCAGAATCGCTGGCCCGTGGTCGGCATCTTCGAGGCGGACGGCAGCGTGGCCGAAACCGAAATCTGGGTGGATGCACGCGTATTGCAGGGGGCCTATCGCCGCGGCAACACGTTTCAAAGCCTGCGCGTCCAGCTCGATTCGGCCGACAGCTTCGACAGCTTCCGCGACTGGCTCACCACCAACCCGCAGCTGAACGTGCAGGTACGGAGGGAAACGGAATATTACGCGCAGCAGTCGCAGGCACTCAGCAGTCTCATCAGAGGCGTCGGATTCGGCATTGCCACGCTCATGGGCATTGGCGCCGTCTTCGGCGCCATCCTCACCATGTACACCGCCGTGTCCACGCGCGCGCGCGAAATTGCCACGCTGCGGGCGCTGGGGTTCAACACCACCTCCGTGGTCGTATCGGTCATGGCCGAATCGCTCGCGCTCGCGGCCGTCGGCGGCGCGCTGGGCGGATTGGCGGCGTACGTGGGTTTCAACGGCTACGAAACCTCCACCATGAACTTCCAGACGTTCAGCCAGGTGGCGTTCGCGTTTCGTGTGACGCCGGAGCTGCTGGTGCTCGGGCTCGTCTACGCGCTGTTGATGGGACTGGTTGGCGGACTGCTGCCGGCCATTCGTGCGGCGCGCCTGCCGATTCCGTCGGCGCTGCGCGAACTCTGAAGAAGGACTAGCCTTCTTCTTCGAACTCTTCTTCGCCGAACGAGCCAAGCCGCGTCGACGGACGCAGCGCCTCGCGGTAGTCGTAGAGCGGCAAACCCGACACGTGTCGTGGGTTCACGCAGCCCGGCGCCTTCTGGTCGAGCAGAACGAGAACGGGGCTTCCCGAGGTTCCTTCACGAAAGGTGAGACGGCACCCGCAGGAGAGGCGAGCAGAGGGGAATCCCTTCAGCATGGATGCTGAAGAGATCATACTACAGGAGCGCCTTGATCTCCCGCTCGAACACCGCCTTCGGTGCAATGCCCATGTGACGTTTGCACACCCTGCCGTCCCTGGAAATCAGGAACGACGCGGGAATGCCCCAGATGGGGCCGTAGGCGTCCTGCACATCTTCGCGGCCTTCGCCCAGCAGGATCGGATAGTTGATCTTGTACTCGTTCGCAAACGCACGCGCCTTGTCGGCCGTGTCATCCACGGAAAAGCCCACGATCACCAGATCGTCCTTGTACTCGTCCTGCAGCTCCACGAATCCGGGAATCTCGGCCTTGCACGGGCCGCACCAGGTGGCCCAGAAGTTGAGCAGCACAACCTTGCCCTTGTAGGCGCTGAGCTTCACATCCCCGCCATCGAGGCTCTTGACGGTGAAGTCCATCTTGGCCGGCTTGGCATCGACGTCACATGCCGCGGCGCCCGCCTGCCCCTCATCGTCTCCCTCATGGGACGCAAGAGGTGACATCGCCGCCACCAGTGCGGCCGATGCTTCGTCGCCATGCTCGGCACCAACATCGTGCTGCCAGACAAACGGGACACTGATGGCAAGCAGCGCGATCACCGTGGCCGCCAACGCCGCAAACCGCACCTTAGAGTTGGGCTGCTGGTCCATGTAGGTATTGTGCCCCATCCGGCACGCCAAACGCCACGCCAGGCCCGGCCAGGTGACACACGCGTCCGGCCGGGAGGACAGCCAGGCCGGGATCGAATCTTGCTGCCCGCGCGGCCGGGACCGTTTCTATGCGGTCCCACCCTCAGGATTCAGTAAGATGCACCGAGGAGAACCGACATGCGGCTCACCATCCTGACTCTGCTGGCGGCATTGGCCGCGGCCCCCGCAGCGGAGGCTCAGACGAGCTTCATCCCCTATTACGGCAAGAACGCCATCAGGTACGACCGTTTCGACTGGCATATCTACGAGACGGACCACTTCGAACTCTATTACTACCCGGAGATCGAACAGCACCTGGAGCGGATTGCCGGTTATGCCGAAAGCGCGTATCAGCACGTCAGCTCGGAGCTGAAACACGACCTCGGATTCAGGGTCCCGCTCATCCTGTTCAGTACGAGCGCCGAGTTCTGGCAGCAGAACGTCATTCCGGGCGCGGCGCAGGAGGGGGTTGGCGCCTTCGCCGAACCCAGTCGAAGCCGCATCGTCATGCCCATCGACGAGCCCTCGGACCTCCTCTACCGGCTCATCACCCACGAGCTCACCCACATCTTCCAGTTCGACATCATCCCCACCGGTCTCATCCGGCGGAACATGCCGCTCTGGACGATGGAGGGGATGGCCGACTACATGACGGGCTACTGGCGGCCCACGGACATGATGACGGTTCGCGACGCGGCCGTGTCCGACATCATCCCGAAGATGAGCGAGATGCACAACTACGGCGGATTCAGCAATCCGCGGCTCATCTACAACCTCGGGCACGCCGCCTTCGAGTTCATGGAGGCGCGCTGGGGCAAGGAAGGCGTGCGCGCCTATGTCTTCGCGCTGCGCCGCAGCGTCATTGGCGGCAGCGACGACGCCTACGAGGACGCGTTCGGGATCTCGGCCGAGGAGTGGGACCAGCAGTTCGACCGCTACATGAAGGAGCGGTTCAAGCCGTTCCGCGACAAGGAGCGGCCGGCGGGCTACGGCCGCGACCTCGCGCCGGATCCGCGCAAGGGCCGCTTCGGCAACGTGCTCTCCATCGAACCATCACCGTCGGGCGATCTCATTGCGGCCACCACCATCAACTACCGCGATCGGGAACTCGATATCGTCCTGCTCTCGGCGCGGGATGGCGAAATCATCCGGAACCTGACATCGGGCTTCGACCAGCGCATGGGTTTCGAGTACCTGGCGCAGTCGGGCGGACGGTCGAACACGGTGCCCTG
>CAZZGM010000234.1:0-5676 GCA_964653955.1 uncultured Bifidobacteriaceae bacterium
TTTCGCTGGGCCGGGCGCTTGGTGTCACCGTGGTGGCCGAACACGTCGAAACGGAACAGCAGTCCCGCGTGCTGCGCGAGCTGGGTTGCGAGTGCGCGCAGGGCTACTACTTCGGACGTCCACAGCCTCACGCCCCCGTACAGAACGTGGAGCCTGTCATCGTCCGGCGTACGTCGGCCGCACCCCTGGCCGCCGGGTGCCCCATGGCTTCGTAGCCCGCGGATTCTTCCGACACACTGCCACCCGCCTGGACCCGGAAAAAAGGCGACACCAGAAAATCACAGTTCACGGAAGAGCTTCGTTTCGTTACAAGGTCGTTATGATCGTGTGATGTCGTGCGAGCCGACCTCCACCGGGACACCGGTGGCCGGACTTGGTCGTCGTTGCGCACGTGCGCTCGCCGCGGTGCTGGTGTTTGCGTTCGTGTGGGTGGCTGCGCCTCAGGCGCAGCCCGGACTCGCCACGCACGTTGCAACGGAGCTTTCGGCGGAGACCCCATACCTGTTCGGGCTCGGTGACGAGACATATGTCCGCGTCACGTTGCGCAACGACGGTATGGAGACCTGGGATCCCGATCTCGAGTTCAACCTGTCCTACCGCTGGTTGCGCGGCTGGAAAAGCCGCACGGCAACGCCTCTGGACATCGAGGGCGCCCGCACCAGCCTGCCGCATCCGGTTGCCCCCGGCGAGTCGGTGACCATCGAAGCCCGGTTGGAACGTCCGGACAGTGCCGGGCCACATTTCCTGCAGTGGGACATGGTGCATGAAGGCGTCACATGGTTTGCCGACCGCGCCTATGCACCGCCGCCACGGCATCGCGTGCTGGTGCTTCCGCGAACGTCCACCGTCCTGGCCGCGGCGTCTCTGGTACTGGCACTGTGGCTGCCATTCGGCAGACGGACATGGCCGGTGGCGGCGGTCGTCGTCTGGTGCGCCATGTCGCTGCTCGTCAAGCAGTTGCTGGCCGTCGAAGAAACGGCCGGTACGCTGGCGCCTTCGGGCCTCCCGCTCACCGTGCTGCTGGCCGTCGGTCCACCACTCGTCGTGGCGGCGCTGGTGACATGGCGCATCCGTCCGCTGCTGCTCTGGACACTGGCAGCAGCCGGCAGTGTCGTAGCCTTCGCGGACATCCTGTACTTCCGCTATTTCGGCGACCTCATGTCGCTGCCTGCCCTGCGCGCCCTCGGACAGACGTCACAGCTTGCCGAGTCGGGCGCCGACCTCATCGCGCTCCGCGACTTGTGGCTGGTTGCGGACCTGGTCGTGGCCCTCCCGTTCGTCATCCACAAGCCCCGCACGGCCGCACCGGACCTGCGGCTGACGCCGGCTCTGCGCGCGGCCACGGTCGCCAGCGTGCTTGCAGTCACCGCGCTGGCCTGGTGGACATCGCCGCCCGTCACACGCCAGGTGTTCACGCGCGTGCTGGTGGCCCGCCAGCTGGGTCTCTTCGGCTATCACACCGCCGATGCCTGGACGCACAGCCGCGCTCGGCGGCTGGAAGCGGCGCGCGCAGCCGCCGAGCGCGACGATATCCGCACGTGGTTCGGCGACCGCGCACCGCTGCGCGCCGGCACCGGTCCGCATTTCGGCGTGGCCGCCGGCATGAACGTGATCGTGGTGCAGGTGGAGTCACTGCAGGCCTTTGTCATCGGCCTCGAAATCGACGGCGAGCCGATCACTCCGAACCTCAATCGCTGGTGGAACGAAGGCGTGGCGTTCTCGGCCATTACCGATCAGACCGGTGAAGGCCGTACGTCCGACGCGGAGTTTTCGGCACTCACCTCCCTGCTGCCGCTCGACGAAGGCGCCGTCGCCTTCCGTTATCCGGGCAACGGGTTCGTGAGCTGGGCCAGCGTGCTGCGCGACCGCGGCTACACCACACTGGCCGCCATCCCCTTTGCGGGTGCGTTCTGGAACCGCAGCATCACGTTGCCGAGCTACGGGTTCTCCCACACGATGTTTGACGACGCGTTCGAGCCGGGGCCAGTGGTGGGCTGGGGGCTCAATGACCGAGACTTCATGCGCCAGGTCGTACCGGCGCTCGCGCAACTACCCAGGCCATTCATGACGTGGCTCATCACGCTGTCCAATCACCACCCGTACGTCGGCTTCCCTCCCGAACTCCAGACGCTCGACGTGGGCAGATGGGCGGACACACCCTTCGGCGGCTATATGCACGGCATGCACCACCTCGACGCGGCACTCGGCGATCTGCGTGACGAACTCGAACGTGCCGGCCTGGCGGACAACACGGTGATTGCCATCTTTGGCGACCACGACGCCGGATTTCCCTGGGACAACCGGATTGCGCGTGCCGTCGGCTTCCCGACATCGCCCGCCGGGTGGCTGCTGGAAGATCGTGTTCCCTGGCTGATTCTCGTACCTGGCGACGAAGTGCCGCCAGGACCACGGAACACCCCCGGCGGCCTCATCGACATGGGGCCCACCATGCTCGGCCTGCTTGGTGTGGACGCGGCGCCGCTGCCGTTCATGGGCCGCAACCTCCTCGGCCTCGATGCCAACGACGTGCGTGTCCGTCCCCATGGCGGGTGGCGAAACGCTCAGTACATGTTTCACGCCGCCTCGGGCCGCTGTCTGTCCGTCGCCGGACGGCGAGAGGTGTCGCCGGCACGATGCGAGCCGGTATCGAGCGAGGCCGCCCACGCCCGGGCCGTGGCCTCGCGCGTGATCACCCACGGCCTCCAGTCGCAGCTCCTGCCCGACACCGCTGACGTCCAGTAGCAGGCGGAAGCCATCCCGGGCGCCACGTCACGTGCGCCGTGGCAGGACCGGCAACGCCGGCTTGTGTAAACTCGGCATCATGCATAAACGTTTGATCGGGATCGTGGCGGCAGCCTGCCTGGCGGCCGGAGGCTGGCCCGTTGGCACCTCCGCGCAGTCGCCCGTGGCCCTGGCAGCGGTGCCCACGCCCGAGTCCGTGCTCGGCTTCATCCCCGGCGCCGAGCACAAGCTGGCCACCTACGACGAAACGATCGACTACTTCCGCAAGCTCGATGCCGCCAGCGATCGTCTGACGATGATCCAGGCGGGGACGTCGACGCTGGGACGGACATTCTGGCTGGCGGCCATCTCGTCGCCGCAGAATCTGGCCAGTCTCGACAAGTACCGTGACATCGCCCGGCGTCTGGCACGGCCGGCCGACCTGAGCGAAGCCGAAGCCCGCGCGCTTGCCCGGGACGGCAAGGTCATCGTGCACATCGATGGCGGCCTGCACTCCAGCGAAGTGGCCGGACCGCAGCACACCATCCAGCTGGCCTACGACCTGGTGGCGAAAGGCAGCGAACCGGAGTTCGCTCATATTCTCGACAACGTCATCCTCCTGCTGTGGCCCACCATCAACCCCGACGGGCACCAGATGATTGCCGAATGGTATCGCGGCAATGTCGGCACGCCGTTCGAGGTGGCGCCGATGCCACGGCTCTACCAGGAGTATGTCGGCCACGACAACAACCGCGACGGCTACATGATCAACATGATCGAGTCGCGCGTGATGGAGCACGCGTGGCGGATGTGGGAACCGCAGATCATTCACGTGCACCACCAGAGCTCGCCGTTTCCGACGCGCATCTGGCTGCCGCCGTTTGCCGAACCCATTGCCACGCGCGCGCCCTATCTCATTTCGCGCGAAATCAACATGATTGGCATGGCCATGGCCAAGGGGCTCGAAGAACGCGGCCAGGTTGGCGCCACGCACATGGGCACCGGCTTCGACGCCTGGTATCCGGGCTACATCGACTACAAACCGGTCTTCCAGAACATTGCCGCCTACTGGACCGAGACGGCCCTCTACTCCTACGCAACACCGCGGCTCTACACGCTCAACGACTTCCCCCAGAACATGCGCGACCTGCGCGCACAGTCGCTCTACGCCAGCCCGTGGACCGGTGGATGGTGGCGCCTGCGTGACGCGGTGGAGTACATGCACACCGCGTCGGTGTCCGTGCTGGACTACGCGTCGCGTTACCGCGAGTCGGTGCTGCTCAATCGGTACCGGGCCGGGCGATCGCAGATCGAGAAGTATCGCAACGAGCCTCCTTACGCCTATGTGATCCCGCAGCAGCAACGCGATCCCGTCGCCGCCGTGGAGATGCTGCGCCGTCTTGCGTTTCAGGGGATCCGTATCTCGCAGCTTACCGACGACGCCACGCTCGGCGGCGTGCCGTACAAGGCCGGTGCGTGGGTGGTGCCCATGGACCAGGAGTTTGCCGAAACGGTGCGTCAGGTGTTCGACGTGCAGGTCTACCCCGACCTGCGTGAGTCGCCGGATGGCCCGCTGGAGCAGCCCTACGACGCCGCCGGATGGACGCTGCCGCTGCAGATGGGCGTCACCGTGAAGGCGCTCGATACCCCGCTCGACGCCAACGTCAGCACGAAGCTGAAGCCACTCGGCACAGCACTGTCGCCAGACGCACCCGTCACGCCGTATGACACCGGCACCGCCGACACGGCACCGTTCGACTCGGCTCCCGGTGTGGGCTTCGACACCAACAGCACGGCGGCGGCCATCGAACCGCCGGCCGGCACCATTACGGGCCGTGGATCGGTGCTCGCGCTGGATCCAGCGCAGAACAACACCTTTTCGGCGCTCAACCACGCGTGGCAGCTCGGCGGGCGCGTGGCATTCAACACGGCCGATTCGCGGTACCTCGTGTCGGGCCTGAGCGAATCGCAGCAGAATGACCTCGCGCGGACCTATGCGCTTCAGGCGACTCGCGCGGCCGCGGCGCCGGCAGGCACGCGAGAAATCGCGCGGCCACGCGTCGGGCTCTACCGGCCGTGGATGGCCAGCATGGACGAAGGTTGGACGCGCTGGGTGCTGGAGCGCTACGGCTTCGACGTCGTCAGCCTCTATCCGAACGATCTTGGTGGTGCCACACCGCTCGCGGATCGCGTGGACGTCGTGATCATTGCGGACGAAGCACGAGGCCTGATGGACGGTTATGCCACGGGACAGGTGCCACCGCAGTACACGGGCGGAATTGGCGCCGACGGCGTGCGGGCACTGGATACGTTTGTTCGCGCGGGAGGAACGCTCGTTTCGTTCAACCGCAGCACGGCGTTTGCCATCGAGCAGTTCGCGCTACCTGTAAAAAACATCGTCGCCGGAATGAGGCGCCAGGAATTTTTTACTGGTGGCTCGTTGATGGAAGTACAGACTACTGCCGGACATCCGGTCATGGCCGGCATGCCGGAGCGTGCGGCCATTTTCGTCGACAGCAGCCCGGCGTTCGAGACCGGCGAAGGATTCGATGGCGATGTCCTCGCGCAATACGCGAGCAACGGGTCGCCGCTTCTTTCGGGCTACCTTCTCGGCGAACGGTTCCTGCAGAGCCGCGCCGCCGCATTGTCCGTGAAGCATGGCGACGGGCGCATCGTCCTGCTTGGTTTCCGCCCGCAGTGGCGAGGTCAGCCCTTTGGCACCTTCCGCATCATCTTCAACGCCATCGTCACGGGCGCCCGATAGACGGGCCTGCCAGGGAGCCAGCGTGGCGGTGTTTCCATGATCAGCCCTCTTCTTTCGCCCGTGCAGCAGGCCGTGCTCGCCGACGAGCGAGATGTGCTCGGCCGGTTGCAGCGGACGCTCGTACGCTTCGACGCGGAGCAGGCGGACCAGGAGGCGTTGAACCGTTCCATCCGTCAACTCGACGACCTGTT
>CAZZGM010000235.1:0-5676 GCA_964653955.1 uncultured Bifidobacteriaceae bacterium
GTCGAAGGCGCTGCGCTTCAGCTCGCCGCGGGTCTGGTCGAGCTCCTTGCGGATATCGGCGGCGGCGCGGCGGATTTCCTCGGTCGCGCCGGAGAACTTGCCGACGGCTTCCTCGACGGCCTCGATCTAGGCCGCTGTTCCGAGGTTCGCGTGGCCGATTGCCGCGGCACCATCGAGGAGCATCTCTCGCCCGGCGAGGGCACGATCGACTTCGGCGCGATGTTCAAGCGGCTCGATGAGATGGGCTATCGCGGGCACTTCATGAACGCCTTCGGCACGCTGGACGACATGATCAAGGGCCGCGAATACCTGGCCGAGGAAGGCCGCAAGGTCGGCCTCGCCTGATCACCGGATGTCGCCCGCGATCATCGCACGAACCGTCGAAGGGCTCGGCGCACTGATCGTGGGCGGCGTCGGCGGCGCGCTGTTCCTGTGGCTGGGCATGCCGCTGCCTTGGACGCTCGGCTCGCTCTGCGCCGCGGCAATCCTGTCGATCTGCGGATCGCGCCTGCTGATGCCGGCTCCGATCCGCGACGTGGCGCGCCCGGTCGTGGGCATTCTCGCCGGCAGCGATGTCGGCAAGGCGTCCATCCTGTTCTACCTGGCGGCCTACGCCGTCACGAACCTCGGCGCGTTCGGCATCATTGCGCTGCTCGGTTCGAAGGAGCGCGCCAACGACGATCTGCGCGACTATGCCGGCTTGTGGCACTCGCATCCAGCGCTGGCGTCGCTGATGACGTTCTTCCTGTTGTCGCTCGGCGGCTTCCCGCCGACCGCGGGCTTCATCGCCAAGTGGTACGTGTTCAGTGCTGCCGTCGGTGCGGGGTATTACGGTCTCGCCATCATTGGCGTGCTCTCGAGCGTCGTCTCGGTCTACTTCTACCTGCGCATTGTTGTGATGATGTACATGTCCGAGCGCGACGCGCGGCCGGTGCCGGCGCCGATCACGGGCGTGGCCATGGCCGGTCTGGCGGTGTCGCTGGCCGGCGTGCTCTACCTGGGTGTGCTGCCGACGCGAGTGCTCGACTGGGCGCAGGCGTCCGTCGCCACGATTTTCTAGGAGCACTCGGGCGCCGTTTACCCAGCAGCAGCCCGGAAGGGCAATCGGTGTTCACGACGGAGTGAGCGCCCGTGGGATGTATCAGAGGGCCGGGACGTGAGTTCCGGCCCTTCTGCGTTCCCGACTGTGAAGAGGCCGCCGAGAGGCAGGATCCATCTCATGATCGATTACGAAGGTCGTCTGTTCTGAGCGGCTGCCTGAAAAGGCCAGAGCGCATGGCGGCGACACTCGAATATCTGTCTGCTGAATGCCGGGCCCGGACGTTGACGCGGCGGTATACATGACGAGGAGGGCGCATTGACCTTCGGGAAAACAATTCCGATTCTCCGAATTTTTGACGAAGCGAAGGCGCGGGAGTTCTACGTTGGCTTTCTTGGTTTTGTCGTCGACTGGGAACATCGATTCGAGCCAGACCTTCCGCTGTACATGCAGGTGTCTCGAGACGGGTGCGTCCTGCACCTCTCGGAGCATCATGGTGACTGCTGTCCCGGCGCGGCAGTGCGTATCGACACGGACGGTCTGGACGCCTTTCATGCCGAACTGAGCGCCAGGCAGTACAAATACGCCCGGCCCGGCATCGAAACGATGCCCTGGGGCACCAGGGACCTGTCGGTCAAGGATCCGTTTGGTAACAGGCTGACGTTCACGACCCGAATCGTGTGAGCGGGCAGCGAGTGCTCATCTTCGATCTCGACGGGACACTCAGCGATCCGGCCATGGGCATCGGCCGATCGATCAACTGCAGACTTGACGCTGATCGTCGCGACGCTGATGGTCACGATGGTCGCTGGCCGCATCTATCTCGGCGCGGCGGCGAGCGTGCCGCCTGAGCCTCGTATCGTCAAACCACAGCAGAAGATCTCGCTGCCAGGCATCGACTTCAAGCAAAGCCAGAAGACCTTGCTGCTCGTCTTAAGCTCCACTTGCCCGTTTTGCTCCAGGAGCATGCCGTTCTATCAGCGCATGATGCAGAGCAAGGGCGAGCACGCGCGGGTCATCGTGGTAGGTGGCGAGGACGAAAAAACCCTGAGCAACTACCTGAGAATCAACGAGGTGCCTGTTGACGGCATCGCCACGGTGACGGCGGCGAATACGCCAAGTCAGGTCACGACCGTGGCTCGCGCCGCCGCGATGTTATCCCCAGTGGCGGCGCGAGACGTTCGCCCTGCGATGCGAAACGGCGACGAGGTATTCAGGGCCGGGACAATTGTTCCGGCCCTTTGTGTTTCTGAGTGATCGCTACGACCAGTCGTTGTCGTCCAGCACGTAGCGGTCGTGCGGCTTGAGGTCCCTGGCGTGAACGAAGCCGATCCGGTTCCGCTTGGTGTCCGAGCGCAGTACCCACGCGATTTCTTCCATGTCGCGCAGCGACGTCAACGAACGGTCCGAATAGCCGGTGCAGCTGACCACGGGGAACGTGATGCGGTCGTGAGGTGCTGACAGCCGGTCGCACGACACGATTTCGTGTCCCAGTTGCGGTCCCCGGACGATGGTGGCCCGGCGGCAGGTGTGGCAGAGCGGTGTGTCGAGTCCTGTGGCGGTGCCCTGTGAAATTTTGAAGCGCATGACGCGTGTGTCCTCCTATAGCTGACTCATGTCGTCCTCCTTTCGAACGGTGTTGGCTGTCGGCGAAATCACCATCGCCGGATGGTTGCGTGGCGCATTTTCGAACATGCCCATTCACGCCCACCCTTGGCTGGTCGTGATCCGCACCGCAGTGACGCAAGACAATGCCATCGTCCTCGTCTATGTGTCAACTGCGGCGTCGGACCGGTGGCGATGAGCGGCGTATCCTGCAGTACACTCCACCGCATGTCGGACAGGTCGCAGGAGAGACGATGCCCCGGTATGTAGCGTTTCTGCGCGGCGTGAGTCCCATGAACGCCAGCATGCCTGCTCTGAAGGCGTGCTTCGAGAAGCTGGGGTTCACGGATGTCAGGACGGTGCTGTCCAGCGGCAACGTCGTGTTCACGGGAGCCAGGAAGTCGGAATCCGCGCTGGTCAACGCCATTGAAGCCGGGATGGCGAAACACCTGCCTCGCAGCTTTCCCGTCATCGTGCGAACCAGCGACGACCTGCGGTCGCTGCTGGAAACCGATCCCTACGCCGACTTTCGCGTTCCGCCCACGGCAAAACGCGTGGTGACGTTTCTGAGCCAGCGTCATGGCGGGAAACTGTCTCTGCCGATCGAGCTCGACGGCGCCAGCATCCTGGCCGTGAACGGCCGCGAGGTGTTCACGGCATATGTTCCGCATGAACGCGGGCCGGTGTTCATGACGCTCATCGAGAAGACGTTCGGAAAGAACGTGACGACGCGCACGTGGGACACCATCAGGAAGTGCGCGGCGGCGTGAGGCCGCTCTGAAGCCATGGCCATGTCTGAATCCGCGAGCCGCGACCGTCTGGTGGACGCCGTCGTCGAATTCCTGGCCGGTCAGAATCTGGTGCCCATGCCGGACGTCAGGGCTGAACTGGAACGTGAGGTGGATGCGGCTGGTGCCGATGCGCTGCTCGCCTTGAAGGAGCATCTGGCTGCGGACAATGGCTGGAGTTATTACCCGCGCGATCCGCTGGCTCAGGAGATTCATCATCGGCTGGCCGGCCGTTTTCTGGCGCCGGGTTCCGAACTCCTGGGCGTGGAACAGCTGGACGCACTCTCGGGGCAGCCGCTGATTCTTTTCTCGAATCACCTCTCGTACGCGGATGCGAACGTCATCGAGGTGCTGCTGCAGCGCTTCGACGCTGTGGAGGTCGCCAACCGTCTGACCGTGCTGGCGGGTCCGAAGGTGTTCACGAGCCGTGAGCGGCGGTTCTCGAGTCTTTGTTTTGGCACGGTGAAAGTGCCGCAAAGCGCTGAAGTGTCATCGGAGGAAGCCATCCTCAACACACGCGAAGTGGCTCGCGCGGCGCGGGCTTCCATCGACGTGGCGCTCGAACGGCTCAGGGCCGGTGACGTGCTTCTGCTGTTCGCCGAGGGCACGCGCAGCCGCGCGGCGGCCATGCAGCCCATGCTGCCCGGCGTGGCGCGCTACCTCGATGTGCCGGGCAGTTGGGTCGTGCCGGTCGGGTTGACCGGGTCGGAGCACCTCTTCTCCATCGAGGACTCCCGGATCAGGCCGGCTCTGGTTGCGATGCGGATCGGTGTTCCCATTCGGGTGGACGCGCTTCTGGCCAACGCTGCGGGCGACCGCGGCATGGTGATGCACGCGATCGGCCTGGCAATTGCGGAATTGTTGCCGGAGTCGTACCGGGGCGTGTATGGCCGGGGCGAGATGTTTGTTGATGCGTTACGGGTACTCCATGACTCGCGGCGAACGACCTGATGGGCGCCACAGACGGGTGACATCATTGGGGCTGACATCCAGCAGTGACGATGGGATCATCGGGCCAGCTGTCTTATGCCTCGCATCTCCGAAATTCAAGGGCCGTACTGGCTGTTCTTCTACAGTTTCGACTGTGCCGAACCCATGCACGTTCACGTTCGTCGTGAGCGAGATCAGGCCAAGTACTGGCTCGGTCCGGTCGTCCTGGCATGGAATCGAGGGTTCAACCCTCGCGAGCTGAACGAGATCAGGCGCATAATCGTGGAGAATGAAGCTCGCATCATCGAGGCATGGCATGAGCACTGCGGTCCTGGCGGAAGCGACGATTCGGCGGGTTGAGGTCACTGATGAGACGATTACGGCCTATTTGGCCGACGGCCGGGTGATCAGTGTGCCCTTGGCCTGGTCCTGGCGGCTGTCGGATGCAACGGCGACCCAGCGGGCGAACTGGGAACTGACCGGAGGCGGATACGGCATTCACTGGCCTGACGTTGATGAAGACATCAGCGCCGAGGGCATGCTCAGAGGTGTTCCCGCACCTCGTCCGGAGAAAATCCGTCGGCACGTGCCCCAGCCGGCCGGCGAACGACTGCTATCGACAGCGAAACACGCGTCGCGACGACGGAAATAGTACGCAGCGAGTCTGCGCGCCAAGTCGGCGTCGGTCTGGCTGTTGGCTGCTCCGACTGTCTGGCGACGGTGCCATGAGCGACTGTCGTGAGATTGATGAAAGCGCTATGCCATCCGATTTTGGCCCCGGATGTCCGATGAACGCCTCACCCGTTGCTGTCGCTCACGCCTGGATCGATGCCGCAAACCGTGTGGACGGAAGGATGACTTTGTCATTGCCAGAAGCTGGGAACTGGTACGCTGGAATGCCATCGGATCCTGGTTGTCGCCACTTCAGGCTGCGGAGGTGCAACGGTGGAAAGCAACTACGACCAGAAGTTTGCAGGCTTCATCAAGATGTGTGCTGAAGCAAAAGAGCAAAGGTATCGATGTGGTTGTCGTGTCTCGTCCGTCAGTCCTGGGCGACAACTATGAAGAGCTGATTGAGAGCTTGTCGCGCTTGGCGGATGCTGGACTCGCTCTTCAGATCGCGCGCCGTTGATGCCGCGAGCAACGTACCTGCTGCGGTAGTAGAGATTCTCATGCACGGACGATGGCGGAACGGACTTGCTGCTCACCCATGAGGGTGTCTCCGCAGACGACTGGCATGAAGTTCATGCCGGCTGGCTGAACGTGCTCCTCCCGTGGAAGGCCGTGCTGGCGTTCGGCGTCGACTTGCGCAAC
>CAZZGM010000236.1:0-2769 GCA_964653955.1 uncultured Bifidobacteriaceae bacterium
CCAAGGCCCCGACGGGTACCGAGCAACCGCCGCCCAACGCGTGCAGCATGGCACGCTCGGCCGTCACGGCGCGGCGGGTGGCGTGGTCGTCCAGGTGGGCAAGTTGCGTGCGAAGCGCCTCATCCTGCGTCCGGCATTGCACGGCCAGCGCTCCCTGCGCCGGTGCGGGCAGCACGTCCATCGGCGCAAAGACCTGGGTAATGGCGCCGTCGAGGCCGAGACGGACGAGGCCGGCTCGCGCCAGGACAATGGCATCGAGTTCGCCGCTCGTCACCTTGCCCAGGCGGGTCGGGACGTTGCCGCGCAGCGGGAGATAGGTGAGGTCCGGCCGCCGCGCGCGTAGCTGGGCGGTGCGCCGCAGGCTGCACGTGCCCACGCGGGCACCAGCGGGCAGTGTCTCGAGCGTGAGGCCATCGCGCCCCACCAGCACGTCTTCCACGGGACCGCGTTCGGGAATGGCTGCCACTACCAGGCCGGACGTTTCGGCCACGGGCAGGTCCTTGCAGCTGTGCACGGCCACGTCCACGCGTCCGTCCAGCAGCGCACGTTCGAGTGTGGCGGTAAAAAAGCCCGTGCCTTCGACGTTGGCCAGCGGGATGTCGGTAACCTGATCGCCGGTGGATACGATTTCCACGAGCTCGATGGTGGCATCCGGCAGCAGGGCGGCCAGGCGTCCAGCGATGTGGCGTGACTGCCAGAGAGCCAGGGCGCTGCCGCGCGTGCCTACACGAACAACCGTCACGCCACCCCCCCATGGTCCAGCGCGAAGAGGCGGCGGAGGTACTGCGCCTGCGTCGGATCCAGGGGGACACCACCGTTTTCGAGCGATGAGAGGGGAAGGGCGAGCACCTGGTCCAGCAGGCGGCGGCTGAGCCGCTCCAGCACGGCGGGATCCACGGCGGCCGGGTCGGTCATTTCCTGCCGCACGCGATCCAGTTCTGCGCAGCGGATGGCCTCTACCTTGCGGCGGAGGTCGGACACCAGCGGACGCAGCGCCTGCTGGCGTGCCCAGCCGTGCAGGAAGCCCATCTCGCGTTCGATGACCGCTTCCACCAGCGGCACTTCGGCGGCGCGGCGTTCGCGCTGCTCGGTGACATGACGTTCGATGGCGTGAAGGTCGAGCCGCACGAGACCCGGTATTTCCACGGGCTCCAGCACTGGCGGCATGGAAAGGTCCACGGTCACCAGCAGACGGCCTTCGCGCTTGGCCACGGCCGCTTTCAGTTGCGCGGCGGTCACCAGATAGGTGGGCGAGGCGGCGGCGCCAATGACGGCATCCACGCGCGCCAGTTCGTCGGCCACCGCGTCCAGCGAGATGGTGGTCGCGTCCAGCGCAACCGCCTGTTCCTCGGCACGCTGCAGCGTCCGGTTGGCCAGTACCACTTCGTGTACGCCCAGTGCCCGCAGGTGACGCGCGGCCTTCACGCCGGTGGCGCCGGCACCCACCACCAGCACGCGGCTTCGTGCCAGCGGCACGTGTCCGGCCAGCAGCTTCACCGCGGCGGAAGCCACCGACATGGCGCCCACGCCAATGGCGGTTTCGGCGCGTGCCAGGCGGCCCGTGCGCAGCGCCGCCTGCACCACACCGGTGAGAAAGCGGCCAGCACCCGGAGAGGCGTCGAGCGCGGCGCGCACCTGACCGAGGATTTCGGCTTCGCCCAGCACCAGCGATTCGAGACCCGCGCACACGCGGAACAGGTGATCGACGGCGGCCCGTCCATGCAACTGCGCCGGTGCCGGCCCTTCGGCACTCATACCGCCAATGGCGTCGGCAAACGCCTGCAGCGCCGCCTCATCGTCTCCGGGCACCCGCGCCCGCCAGTAGAGCTCCGTGCGGTTGCAGGTGGCCAGCACCACCGACTCGATTCCGCGCGCACGCAGCGTTTCGTGCAGCTCGGCCGCCTGAGTGGTGTTGACCGCCGAATCCGACAGCGCACCCAGACCGACGTTCCGGTGGTTGATGGTGAGCGCCCGGACGGCGGCCAGGCCACTATAGGTGGCGACGGCGTGGAAGTGCGCCTCGGCTGGAACGGTGGAACATACGCCCTGATGCGGGCAACGGCGATTTTCCGACATGACGCTGCACTTGGCAGCGTACGCAGTGGAGCCGGGTTCCGGCAATTCGCAACACTACGGATCGATATCCGTACAACTACGTAGACGGGGGTGCGATGATGCCTTCGCGGATGGCCACCTGGATGAGGACCGCCACCGACTTGACGCCCAGTTTGTGCATGAGGTTGGCTCGGTGGGTTTCCACCGTCCGTACGCTGATGGCCAGGCGCTCGCCCACCTCCTTGCTGGACAGCCCCTTGGCCAGCCAGGTGAGCACCTCGCGTTCGCGGTCCGTCAGCGCCTGCACACCGGAAGGCACCATGCCGTCGGCGCCGCTCAGCAGTTCGGCCATGAGCTGCTGAATGGCCGGGCTGAAATAACGCCGGCCGTCCACCACCGCCTCGATGGCCGTCACCAGATCCTGGACGGCCGAATCCTTCAGCAGATACGCGTCCGCGCCGCCCTTCATGGCGCGCGCCACGTACTCCCGCCCCGCGTGCATGGTGAGCACCACCACCTTCGGCGCATTCGGATACCCCTTCACCGCGCGTAGCACGTCGATGCCATCGGTCCCGGGCATGTTGAGGTCGAGCACGAGCACGTCGGGCGCATGCTGCTGGACGGCGTGCAAACCCTGGCGCTCGTCCAGCAGCATGCGCCCGACGTGCTCGTGCTCGACCTCAACATGCCCGGGCGCGGCGGCCTGGAGGTGCT
>CAZZGM010000236.1:2779-4498 GCA_964653955.1 uncultured Bifidobacteriaceae bacterium
ACGAGCACGTCGGGCGCATGCTGCTGGACGAGCGCCAGGGTTTGCACGCCGTCCGCGGCTTCGGCCATCACCTCGAGTCCGGGCTGCGCCTCGAGGATGCGGCGGATGCCGCTGCGGACCAGCGTGTGGTCGTCGGCCAGTACCACACGGACGGGACGGGGCATCACGGCAGTTCTCCTACGGGAATCCAGGCGTCGAGGCGGACGCCGCGTGTCGCGCCGTCGCCGGTGCCAATGGCCAGGCGCCCGCCCAGCGCGGTCACGCGTTCACGCATGCCCAGCCAGCCCATATGCGGACTGGCCGGCTCGGGCAGGCCCTGCCCGTTGTCTTCGACCCTGACGTGCATTTCCCGATCGTTACCGTCCACGTGGACGTCCGCGGCCGACGCGCGGGCGTGGCGGGCCACGTTGGTGAGCGCTTCCTGGACCACCCGGTAAATCACCACCTCCACATCGGGCGGCAACCGGCGGTTGGCCCCTTCGATGTCGAGCGTGACGGCAATGCGCGTTCGGGTGGAGAAGTCGTCGGCCAGCGCCCGCAATGCGGCCACCAGGCCGAGATCGTCCAGGGCCGACGGCCGCAGCAGGTTGCTGAGGTCGCGCACCTGGTTCAACGCGCGGCCCACCAGCGCCCCGGCTTCGTGCTTGCCCTCGAGCTCCAGTTCGATTTTTACGGCGGTCAGCACCTGACCGGCTTCGTCGTGCAGTTCACGGGCAATGCGCCGGCGCTCGTCCTCCTGCACCCGCAGCATGAGGCGCGAGAGCTGCTCCAGTTCCTGCGTGCGTGCCGACAACCGCTCGCGTTCGGCTCCAAGGACAATGAACAGCAGCCCGAGGCCAATGGCAAAGAGCACGAGGACGTCGGCAAACACACCGTAGAGCACGGCGGCGCCAAACCCGCGGAGCAGCGGGTAGTCGAGATGGTGCAGACCCCACAAGACGAACACTGCGGCCAGCGCGCGCACGGCACCGCCCGAATCACGATCGCGTGCCCGCCAGAACACCACACCCGTCCCGACGGTGACGGCCGACAGGAAGATGGTGGCCGTGACACCCGCCACCAGCATGCTGCCCATGCCGTAGATGGTGATCCAGGCCCACAGCACCGACAGCGGCACGGCCAGGGCATGGACCGGACGCAGCACGAAGCCGTTCGACAACTGGAGGGCCGCCGCCAGCAGCAGCAGCGCACTAATGCCCGTCGTTGCCTGGTGCAGGAACAGCCACACCATCTCCCGCTGCACGAGGAACATCGTCATGCACGCCAGCCGGAGGACGTAGACACCCCAGGCGACGGACCAGGTGAGGAAGTACGGACCGCGCTGGCGCCGCCACAGGAGGTAGCAGGCCACGGCCAGGATGATGGTGAGCAGCGCCTGGAAGCCCAGCGCGCTGCATTCGACGAACGTGCGGTTGAGGACCTCGGTGGCTTCCGGAAAATCCTGTTCCATTACCGGGGCCTCGCTGGTGACAGCGACGCACGCACGTCGGCAACGAGTTGGACCGCGGCGGCGAAGTTCGCGCGGTCCGGCGTGACGCAGGGAATGCCCAGCGCGTCGAGCGCGCGCGCGGTGGTGTGACCGATAGCGACGACGAGATCCAGTTGCGCAATGGTTGAAGCGCCGACGGCGTCGGCCAGCGTCTGCGCCACGCGTGGGCTGGCGACGACCAGCGCGTGCGGGGCAGCCGCCTCCCAGTCCGCGGCAATGTCGACGGCCGG
>CAZZGM010000236.1:4508-5667 GCA_964653955.1 uncultured Bifidobacteriaceae bacterium
CGCACTGGTCGACGCCGGCATCCAGCCGCCACCCATCACCGTGCCAGGACGACGACAGGTTCGACAGCGTGTGCCACAACGCGGTGGCGCCGTCGCCCTCGCCGGTGATGGGTGGCGGCTGGATGCCGGCGTCGACCAGTGCGTGCGCCGTGGCCGCCCCGACGGCTGCCGTGCGCACGTGTTCGGGCCAGGCCGGCATGCCGGATGTGTCACCGCCCGCGCCGCCGCCTGTGCGGCGAGCGTTGCCGCCGGTGTTGCCACAGAGGGCTCGAACGCCACGTGCGCTGGCAAAGATCACCCAGTCGCAGGCGTGCAGGTTGGCCCGGGCGTGTGCCAGGGCGGACGGATCCACGGGCGCTTCGACGAGGACGGGGCAGCGCACCGGCGTCAGGCCAGCGGCACGGAGCGCTGTCGACAGCGGACCATGTTCGTCTTCGTCGCGCGTTACCGCCACGCGCCAGGGATTTTCGTTGATACGGTCCACCAGAAGGCAGTGTAGATCTCGTTGGTCGCCGTATCATTAAACAAACATGCCGCGCCGAGCCTGGCGTGCTTCGCGCTCGAGCGCCTGGAACGCTGCCTTGCGCCGGTAGTTGAAGCGGCGATACGCCTCGGCCAGGCCGGCGCGAATGATTTCTTCGTTGGCCACGCGGCCGTCCGCGAGGATGACGTAGGCGAGCGTGCGTTTGTACTGATCCAGGCGGTCGCCGTCGTATTCGAGCTCGACGAGCTGGCCGTCCAGCAGCGTACGCATGAAGCGCGTGGCTTCGTCGCCAAAAGGTTCAGACTCGCGGAAGCCACCGGTTTTTTCCGGCGCATCCACGCCAATCAGGCGCACCGTGCCGATGCCCGACACGGTAATCGTGTCGCCGTCGATGATCTGCCGCACGCGGTGCCGCTCCGGTTGTGGCGATACTGCGGATGGTGTGGCCGCCGGGCCTGCCGCGCGCGGCGCCGGGGTGCCGGCGGGTTCGGTACAGGCCGCGGCCAGGCTCAGGGTGAGGAGAATGGCCGGCAGCCGGAATATCGACACGAAACCGAAGTCTAGCAGCGTGGACACAGGCGCCGCAGCAAACGGATGACCGCTTTCAGCCCAGCTGGTGGTAGCCTGTGTCCACGCTGCTAGACTTCGGTTTCGTGTCGATATTCCGGCTGCCGG
>CAZZGM010000237.1:0-2832 GCA_964653955.1 uncultured Bifidobacteriaceae bacterium
GTCAGGACGCCCACGACCGACGCCTCGGCGCTGACTCCTGGCGCCAGACGCGCGCTCACGGCGAGATAGTGCGCGCCACGCTGCCCCTCCGCGAGGTTTGCAACGTAACGATCGAGACATCACCAGCTCACCGGATCACGAGATCTGATTTATTCGTTCCTGAGAGCCGTGGCGGGATCCACGCTGGCGGCCCGCACGGCCGGCACGGCACTGGCAACGAGGGCCACGGTGCCGAGACCGACCACCACGAGCGCATAGGTCAGCGGATCGGTGGGCTCGATGCCGAACAGAAGCCCGGACAACACACGGCCAGTCGCGAGGGCGCCGAGCACACCCAGGATCAACCCGGCCGCGGCAAGCCGCCCCGCCTGGCCGACAATCATGCCGATCACGCTGGGCCGGTCCGCACCCAGTGCCATCCTGATACCAATCTCACGGGTGCGCTGCCCCACCGCATGCGCCAGCACACCGTAAAGGCCAATGGCCGCCAGCAGCAGCGCCGTCCCGGCGAAGATCGTCATGAGCAGCATCAACAGGCGCGGCTGGGCCACCGACGCGCCCGCCGCCTCGCTCATCGTCTGGATCTGGTACAGCGGCAGGTCCGGATCGAGGTCCGCGAGCGCCGCGCGCAGCACACCGACGAGCGGCGAGGTGTCGCCTGACGCGCGCAGTGCCAGATGCATCGTGCTGATTGGAAACTGCGCGTGGGCCAGATACAGCGTGGGCCGCGGCGCGACGGTCGGCCCGAGATCGTGCACGTCGGCCACGACGCCGACAATCTCGCCTCCGGCCCGTTCGGCCATGCCAAAGCGGGTCCCGATCGTCACGTGATGTCCGACTGGCGAGGCGCCGGGCCAGATCAGGCGGGCAGCGGATTCGCTGACGAGCGCCACGCGCGGCGTATTCGCACGATCGCCCTCGGCAACTCCCCGTCCCTCGACGACGCGGAGGCCGAGCGCCTCGATGTAGCCCGGCGTCACGATCCTGAGCTGCATCGTCAGCCGATCCTGCTCCTCGTCCGGCAGCTCCAGACCATCCACGCTGTGCGCGCTGAACCCGAAGGAGTAAGCCGTGAGCGGCAATCCGACGATGGCCCCTGCCGACCGTACACCTGGATGTGCACGTACTCGCGCCAGCAGATCCGCGAACAACTGCGCGCGCTGCTCCGGCTGCGGATATCGAGGTGCGGGCAAACTTACCGCCGCGGTCTGGATACCGTCGGTCTCGAAACCCAGGCCGACGTCGAGCATCTCCGCGAAACTGCGGGTCAGCAATCCGGCGCCAACGAGCAGCATCACGGCAATGGCCGTCTCCGCCACAATCAAGGCGTGGCGCGTGGCGTGACGTGTGGTCACGGCCGTCCCCTCGCCACGAAGGCGGGACACGACATCGGCCTGACGCGAGGCCTGCCATGCGGGCCAGGCACCGAACAGGAGCACGGCAAGGCCCGCGATGCCTGCGGTGAACGCCACGACGTTGCCGTCGATCGCGGTCTGCTCGATCAAGGGGATGCCGACGCGGCGATCGGTTGCGGCAATGAGCGCTGCACCCCACCACGCGACAACGAGGCCCAACACCGCGCCAGCAATGGCAAGGACAGCGCTTTCGACCGTCAGGCCACGCAGCAGCCGCACCCGGTCGGCGCCCACGGCGGCACGAATCGCCAGTTCGCGCCCGCGGCCGGCGGTTCGCGTCAGGACCAGCCCGGCAACGTTGACGCAGACAACCAGGAGAACGAAACCAACGGCTGCGAGGGTCACGAGCAGCGCCGGCCTGACGCTGCCAACTATCGCGTCGCGCAGTGGCTGCACCGCGCTCGAGTAGTCACGGTTCGTCCTGGGGAAGGCTTCAGCCAGCCGCGCGGCCAGCGCCTGCATGTCGGCGTCCGCGGTCTCGATCGTGACGTCCGGCCTGAGCCGGGCCACGACACTCAGGTAGTGGGCGCCACGCTGCGAGGCAAGCGTCTCGGCGGAGAAACGAAGCGGAATCCAGGCGTCGGTCTCCTGCGGAAAGGCGAAACCGGCCGGCATGACGCCGACCACCATCGACGCCAGCGGCATCGTCATCACGCTTTCCCTTTCGCCGCTCTCCGACCGGGTGCCGGCAACAACGCGTGGTAATGGCTGAGCGCATCAGCCAGCGCACGAACGCCGGGAGCGGTCACCCGGTAATAGCGTCGGGCCGGACGCCCGTCGGCGTGGGCACGCCGCTCGTCCTCCCAGACGGACGTGACATAACCATCACGCTCCAGCCGGCTGAGTGCCGGGTAGACCGTGCCACTCGGCAACCCCGTGCGGTCGATGATGTCGAAGCCATAGCGGGCCCCATCCGCCACGGCGGACAGCACGCTGGTAGCCGTGATACTGAGGCGGGACGGCGCCGGTGACATGCTGCTGAGTAGTATCACTACATAGCCTTCGACGGCAAAGGCACCGCAAAAGGTTGGCGCATGGAGTGGTCGCTACCGATCGAAGACCTGGTGATCTCGTGACGTATTGATCTGGAGATCGTCGACCTGCGATCGCGTGATCTGGCGATCTGAAAATTGATCGTCAGATTTTCAGACCGAGATCGTGACATCAACACGTCACGAGGTCACCAACTCTTCGACCGGTCGCCTACGACGTTCGAATGGCCTCGAGGATCTGCTCGCCCAGGTCGTCCACCTTGCGCGCGCCAACGCCGTACACGTGGCGGAGTTCATCGAGGGTCGAGGGCTTCAGCCGCGCGAGCTCGCGCAGCGTGGTGTCGTGGAAGATTACGTAGGGTGGCACGCCGCGCTGGCGGGCCACATCGAGCCGCAGCGCACGGAGGCGTTCGAAGAGGTCGCGG
>CAZZGM010000237.1:2842-4161 GCA_964653955.1 uncultured Bifidobacteriaceae bacterium
CGCCCTCCCACGACTCGGCCTCGGCGCGTGAGCGGCGCGGCGCCCGCCCCTTCTCTGGCTTGCGCTGCCGCGCCAGCGACAATCCGGCACCCGCCTCTGGATCGCGCAGCAGCGCCGCGCCCTCCGTGGTGATCTGCAGGATGGGATACTGCTCACCCGACTGCTGCAGCAGGCCGTGCGCGATGAGCTGATCGATGTAGCCGCGGATTTCGTCCACCGACGCATCCTTCAGCAGGCCAAACACCGACAGCGTGTCGTGCCCGCGCAACCGCACCGCCTCGCTGGCATGTCCACGAAGGATGCTGCCGACGTGCGCGGCGCCAAACCGCTGCCCCACTCGCGCCACGGCCGACAACACCTTGCGCGCCAGCGTCACCGGGTCGGCAATGGTCTCGAGCTCACCCAGGCAGTAGTCGCACGCGCCGCAATCGTCTTTCGTCCAGCCCTCGCCGAAATAGCCGACCAGCCGCCGGTGCCGGCAGCCGACGCTGGCCGCGTAGCGTTCCATGTCGCGCAACAGCGCCTGCCGCGCCTCGGTCAACTCACCGTTCTTGTTGAGAATCTCGCGCCAGCGCAGGAAGTCGGCGGCCGACACAATCAGCACACATTCGGCTTCGAGCCCGTCGCGGCCGGCCCGGCCCGCCTCCTGCTGATAGTGCTCCAGCGACTGCGGTGCACCGGCATGGATGACGAAACGGACGTCGGATCGATCGATGCCCATGCCGAACGCCACCGTTGCCACGACAATGTCGACCGACTCGTTGAGGAACGCCTCCTGATTCGCGTGCCTCGCCTCGTCGTCCAGGCCGGCGTGGTACGGGCGCACACGCAGGCCCTGGTCGCCAAGTGCCGCCGCCAGGTCGTCCACCTCGCGGCGCGTCGGACAGTAGACAATGCCCGCTTCGCCCGCATGCCGGCCGATGATCTGCATCACCTGCGTCCTGAGCGAGTTGCGCGGCAGCACGCGGTACAGCAGGTTGGGCCGATCGAACGATCCCACCAGCGTCACGGCATCGCGCAGCCCGAGCTGCGCGACGATGTCCTCGCGCACGCGAGCCGTAGCCGTGGCGGTGAACGCGTGGAAGCCAACATCCGGCATCGACCCGCGCAGCGCACCAAGCTGCCGGTATTCCGGGCGGAAGTCGTGCCCCCAGTGACTGATGCAGTGCGCTTCGTCGATGGCCACGAAGCCCAACCCGCACGCGCTGCGCAGCCACGACACGAAGCCGCCGGCCTCGCCGGCAATACGCTCCGGCGCCACGTACAACAGCCGGTAGCGCCGCTCGCGCAACCCGGCCATCACCTGGCCGCGGGCTTCG
>CAZZGM010000237.1:4171-4998 GCA_964653955.1 uncultured Bifidobacteriaceae bacterium
CATGGCGCTGTTGAGATACGCCGCCGGCACGCCGTTGGCGACGAGCGTGTCCACCTGGTCCTTCATCAGAGAGATGAGCGGCGAAATGACCAGCGCCAGGCCGTCACGCACCAGCGCCGGCGCCTGGAAACAGAGCGATTTACCGCCGCCGGTCGGCAGCACCAGCAGCGAGTCGCGGCCCTGGACGACCGCTTCCATGGCTTCCTGCTGAAGGGAACGGAAGGAGGTGTAGCCCCAGTACTGCTCGAGAATTTGCGAGAGGGAGATCACGACGGAGACGATCTGGAGATGTCGTGATGTGTTGAGGTGGCGATCAATCGGCAGATCTGGTGAAGTGGCGAGGTGGCGATCTGGAATGTAGTGATGTGGCGATCGGAATCGATCACCACATCAACACATCACGAGATCGCCAAATCTTCAGGCGTCAGCCATCAGGCGCAGCCTGAGGTCGTTCCGCAATTGCTGCACTTGTAGCACGAGCCGCTGCGCACCATGATGGACCCGCAGGTCGTGCACGGCGGCGCGTCTTCCTGGTTCTGCATGGCCGCAAACGACGAAGGGCTGGCCACCACCGGCGGTGGCGCCACGGCCGCGGCGTCGGCCTTTGGCGCGGGGATGTCCACCGGACCTTCCGCCACGTCGTCGCGGTTGTTCACGCCGGCGTGATACTGCGCCTCGGGCGACAGGAACTTCGAGGCCATCCACCGGAAGATGTAGTCGACAATGGACTTGGCGAAGCGGACGTCGGCGTTGCGCGTCATGCCCGACGGCTCGAAACGCACGTGGCTGAACTTGTCCACCAGCGCCTGCAGCGGCACGCCGTACTG
>CAZZGM010000237.1:5008-5624 GCA_964653955.1 uncultured Bifidobacteriaceae bacterium
CAAAACCGGAAATCGTCGAGCCTTCCTTGGCCATGACCAGGAAGATCTCGCCCGGCATGCCGTCTTCGAACAGACCGACCGTGATGTAGCCCTCATGTCCGGCGATGTCGAACTTGTGGGTAATGGCGCGGCGTTCGTCCGGCAGCTTGCGGCGCATCGGCGTGCGCGCGGCCAGTGCCGCCGCCACGGCGGCGTCCACCACGTCCTTCGGCGCCGCAGTTGTGCCGGCCTTCGCGTCCTTCGACGTGTTGAGCGGCTGCGTCCGCTTGCTGCCGTCGCGGTAGATCGAGATGGCCTTGGCGCCGAGGCGCCAGCTTTCCATGTAGGCCTGCTCGATGTCTTCCACCGTGGCGTCCTTCGGCACGTTCACCGTCTTGCTGATGGCGCCCGAGATGAACGGCTGCGTGGCGCCCATCATCCTGCTGTGGCCCATGTAGTGAATGGACCGCTGGCCGCGCGCGGCCTTGAACGCGCAGTCGAACACGGCCAGGTCGCGATCCAGCAGGTGCGGGGCACCTTCGATCGTTTCCTGCTCGTCGATGTACTTGACGATGTCGTCAATCTGCGCGGCCGTGTAGCCCAGGCGCCTGAGCGCCATGGGCACCGTCTGGTTGAC
>CAZZGM010000238.1:0-5593 GCA_964653955.1 uncultured Bifidobacteriaceae bacterium
AGATCTGGAACAACGCCCGCATCGAACATCGTCTGCAGGAACAGGAAAAGCTGCTGCTGGCCGCCAAGGTGGAAGCGCTCAAGAGCCAGATCAACCCGCATTTCCTGTTCAACACACTGGCCTCGGTCCAGTCGCTCATCCGCTCGCAGCCGGACACCGCTCGCACCGTCATCCAGAAACTGTCGGGCCTGCTGCGCCGGCTCATGCGGCAGGATGAACAGTTCGTGCCCCTGCGCGACGAACTCGAAGCCATCGACGAATACCTGGCCATCGAGGTCATCCGGTTCGGCCCACGCCTGAGCGTGCACAAGGACGTCACCGCCGAAGCGCTGGATCTCCTCGTGCCCAGCATGCTGCTGCAGCCGCTGGTGGAAAACGCCATCAAACACGGTCTGTCGCGCAAGGTGGGCGCGGGGCGCATCACCATCCGCGCGATGCGCGATGGCGACACCGCCCACATCGAAGTCAGCGACGACGGCCTGGGCATTTCGGACGAACGGCTGCAGACGGTCATGTCCAGCGGCATCGGCCTCAGCAACGTCCGCGAACGCCTGCGTGTGCTGTACGGCGCGCAGGGTCGGCTGGTGCTCACCGGCGCCCCGGGCCGCGGCGCCACCGCCCTGGTCGAACTTCCCCTGTCCACACCGTCCCGGAGACTCGCCTCGTGAACGCTGCCCCTCTCACCGCCGTCGTCGTCGACGACGAGCAGCTCGCCCGCGAAGAGCTGTGCTACCTCCTGGAACAACTGGACGACGTGGAGGTAATTGGGCAGGCCGCCAACGGCCCCGAGGCCGTGGACGCCATCACGAAGCTCGAACCGGACGTGGCGTTCCTCGACATCCAGATGCCCGGGCTGACCGGTTTCGAGGTGGTTCGTCGCCTGCAGCACGCCGGTTCCCCCGCCGCCATCGTGTTCGTCACGGCCTACGACCAGCGGGCCGTCGAAGCCTTCGAGGTGAACGCCGTCGACTACCTCCTCAAGCCCGTGGAGGCGGGCCGACTGGCCCGCACGGTGGATCGGGCGCGCGCCCGGCGCCCGGAAACCCCGCCGCTCGCCGACCAGCTGGACCGCCTGGTCCGGCTGATGGCCCCCGCGAACCGCCCGGCTCAGGTGGCCGTCAAAGTGCAGGAGCGTTATGTCCTGGTGCACGCCGAAGACATCCTCTACGCCTCGCTCGAGGACGATTCGATTACTATTGTGACTGGGCAGGTATCCGGGACGTCCAACGACCGGACATTGGACGAGTTGCACGCCAGGCTGGACCCCGCCGTGTTCTGGAGGGTCCACCGGTCGCATCTCGTGAACATCAACAAGATCAAGGAGATCGTCCCTTGGTTCAGCAGGAACTACATCCTCAGGATGAAGGACGCGAAAGCGACCGAGATCCCGGTCAGCCGGTCGCAGACGCGGCGGCTGCGGGAGTACCTGAAGCTGTAGCCTTCGCCGACCCCGGCGACGAAGACACGCCTCAACCGTTCCGCTTCGAGCCTCTGGCTCCGCTCACGCCCCCCTCGCCACTCCGGGTGGCCGAGCCGGCCTTGGCCCGCCCCGACGCCGGCGATGTCATGGGCCAGCGCCTGGAGGTGTGGAAGGAAGAGTTCATTGCGTGGGTCAAGACGCTGGCCTCGGCCGCGGTGTACGCCACGCTCATCGTCACCTTCGGTTTCCAGGTGGCTCGCGTGGAAGGCCAGAGCATGGCCCCCACCCTTGCCGATCAGGATCGGCTCATCGTCAACAAGCTGGCCTACCGCCTGGCCGACCCGCAGCGCGGCGACATCGTCATGCTGTATTACCCGCTCAACCCGGAGAAGTCGTTCGTCAAGCGTGTCATTGCCGAAGAAGGCGATACCGTGCGCGTGGTCGACGGCCGCGTCTATGTGAATGACGTGCCGGTACCGGATGAGCAGGTGCCGCCCGAGTACCGCAGCCACGACGACTGGGGACCGCAGGTCATCCCCGAGGGCTACTACTTCGTGATGGGCGACCACCGCAACAACAGCTCCGACAGCCGCCACTGGGGATTCGTGCCCAAGCGGTACATCATCGGCAAGGTACAACTCCGCTGGTGGCCGGTTCCGAACGCGACGATTTTCTAGTGTTTCGTTCCGCGTAACCCGACGAGCCCGAGGTGGAACGCGCTGCCGCAATCACGCGGGTCCTGGTTACCGTCTTCGCGCTGAACCTGCTGGTGGCCACGGCCAAAATCATCCTTGGCTATGCCACCGGCGCCGTCAGCGTGTTGTCTGACGGCTTCCACTCACTGACCGACACCGCATCCAACGTCGTCGCGCTCGTCGGCGTGCGGGCAGCACGCCGCCCCGCCGACGAGGACCATCCGTACGGTCACCGCAAGTTCGAGACGATGGCCTCGGTGGGCATCCTGGTGTTTCTGGTGCTCGTGATGGTGCACGTCCTGGATGCCGCGTGGACACGGTTCCGCACCGGCGGGGCACCCGAGATCGGGCCACTGGCGTTCGTGGTGATGGGCGGCACCTTCCTCATCAACCTGGGTGTCGTGCTGTACGAACGGCGTGCCGCCCGCCGGCTCGGGAGCGAAGTGCTGCTGGCCGACGCCCATCACACGACCAGCGATCTGCTGACGTCCGGTACCGTGATTACCGCGCTCGTTGGCGTGCGCCTTGGCTATGCGTGGCTCGATCCGGCGGCGGCGCTGTTCGTGGCCGCCTTCATCGCGTGGGCCTGCTGGGAAATCGTTCGCGACACGTCACGCATTCTCGGTGATCGTACCGTGATCGACGAGGCAGACATCCGGGCCGTAGTGGAACAGTTACCCGAAGTGCTGGGCTGTCATCACATCCGCACGCGTGGATCGGAGGATCACGTGTTCCTGGATCTGCACGTGTGGCTGGACGGCAGGCTCCCGCTTCACGAGGCCCACCGTATCTCTCACGTGGTGAAGGATCGGGTGATGGTCGCGCTCCCGCAAATCAAGGACGCCATCATCCACATCGAGCCGCCGCCCGATTACTGACGGCCGGCGAAGTCGGACTTCCCGCCGCGTTTTTCGATCAGGCGGATGTCGCCAATCACGATCCCGCGGTCCACGGCCTTCAGCATGTCGTAAATGGTGAGCCCGGCCACTGCCACGGCCGTGAGCGCCTCCATCTCGACGCCCGTCTGGCCACTCGTCCGCACGCGTGCTTCGATGTCGTAACCGTTGCGTGTCGGCGTGAGCTCCACCGAGACGTGCGTGAGCAGAAGCGGATGACACAGCGGAATGAGCTCGCTGGTCCGCTTGGCGGCCATGATGCCGGCCAGGCGGGCCGCCTGCAGCGGATCGCCTTTCTTCACGGCACCGCTGCGAATGAGGCGCCGGGCCAGAGCCGACATCCGGACGTGTCCGCGAGCCACGGCCTCACGATCGGTCACGGGCTTGTCGCCGACGTCGACCATCCGCGCCCGGCCATCGACGCCGACGTGTGACAGCCGCGCGTCGTTCGTGCCACTGCTCTTTCGTGCGCGGGCCACGGCTGCCGTGCGTCCCGCGCGCAAGGCGCGTCTAGTCGCCACCGTCACCTCCCTGCGCCAGGTAGAACGAGAGGCTCTCGAGCGACACGGTCAGATCCACGCTCTTCAGCTTGATGCCGGGCGGCACCTTCAGCGTGCCGGGTGAAAAATTGAGAATGGCCTTGACGCCGGCCGCCACCACCTGGTCGAGCACGGGCTGCGCCGATTCGGCCGGCACGGCAATCACGCCAATGTCCAGATGTTCGCGGCGCGCGACGCGGCGCAGTTCCTTGATGTCGTAAATGGGGACGCCGCCGCGCGATCGATCACCAATCTTTTCCGCATCGACATCGAACATCGCGACAATCTCGAACCCCTCGCGGCCGAAGCCCGGGTAGTCGGCCAGCGCGAGGCCGAGGTTGCCCGCGCCGAGGACGATGACCTTGAGCCGGCGATCGAGGCCGAGGATCTGGCGCAGATGCAGCTTCAGGTCCTTGACGTAGTAGCCCACGCCGCGCACGCCGAACTCGCCGAAGTACGCCAGGTCCTTGCGAATCTGTGCCGCGTTCAGGTGGAACTGCTCCGCCATGGCCTGCGACGAGATGGTCTCGACGCCGGCAGCCTCGAGCTGGCTGAGACAGCGAAGGTAGACCGAGAGACGGTTGGTGGTGAGCTCGGACACCTGCTCGGAGGAGGCCCGGCGCTTGTTCGGCGAATTCACAAGGACCCTCAGGATAACAAACTCATCGCCTGCTATCATCCCGGCCATGGCCGAGACGCCGAGAACTTTTCAGCCCTACGTTCATCCCTCCCAGTCCATGGCCGAGTTCACGGCCAAGGCTATCTTCCTCGGGGTGCTGTTCGGACTGCTGTTCGGCGCCTCTACCGTCTACCTCGGCCTGAGGGCCGGACTCACGGTCAGCGCCTCCATCCCCATTGCCGTCCTGGCCATCTCGGTGCTCAAGCGGCTGGGCGGCTCGACCATCCTCGAAAACAACATCGTCCAGACGATTGGCTCGGCCGGCGAGTCGGTGGCTGGCGGCGTGGTGTTCACCATTCCGGCACTCATCTTCCTGACGCCGGAAGGGCCGAAGTACTTCAGCTATACGCAAATCACGATGCTGGCATTTGCCGGCGGCATCCTCGGCGTGCTGATGATGGTGCCGCTGCGCCGGGCGCTGATCGTCAAGGAACACGGCGTGCTGCCCTATCCGGAAGGCACGGCCTGCGCCGAGGTGCTGGTGGCCGGCGAGCGCGGCGGGCAACTGGCCTCGCTGGTGTTCAGCGGCCTGGCCTTTGGTGCCCTCTGGAAATCGCTGACCGGCATCTTCAACGTGTTTCTGGCCGAAGTGGGCTATTCCACGCCACGAACCAGCCAGTTTCCCAACGCCACCATCGACGTCGACATCTCGCCGGAGTACATGGGCGTGGGCTACGTCATCGGGCCGCGGATTGCCGGCACCATGGTGGCCGGCGGCGTCCTGTCGTGGCTGGTACTGCTGCCGCTCCTCACGCTGCTCGGTGCCGCCATCCCGACGCCGTTTCCACCCATCAGCCCGAACCTGGCCGAAAATCCCGTCACCGGTATGCCGTTCCTGATTTCCGAGATGGGTCCCGGTCAGATCTGGAGTGCCTACATCCGCTACATCGGCGCGGGAGCCGTGCTGGCGGCCGGCCTCATCACGCTGGGACGGACGCTGCCCACCATCATCTCGTCGGCCCGTGACGGATTGAAGGGACTTGGCACCTCCGGCAACGGGCCTCAACTCCGCACCGAACGTGACATGCCCATGACCATCGTCCTCGGTGGTTCGCTGGCGCTGGCCATCTTCCTGGCCGTCATGCCTGGTCTCCCGACACAGGGCAACCTCCTGGTGTCGGTGCTGATCGTGCTGTTCGGGTTCTTCTTCGCCACGGTCTCCTCACGCATCACCGGATTGATTGGCTCCTCGTCGAATCCCATCTCGGGCATGACCATTGCCACGCTGATTCTCACCTGCATCATTTTCGTGGCCCTGGGATGGACCGGCGACGTCTACGCTCCCATTGCGCTGTCGGTGGGCGCGCTCGTGTGCATTGCCGCGGCCAACGCCGGCAACACCTCGCAGGACCTCAAGACCGGCT
>CAZZGM010000239.1:0-5563 GCA_964653955.1 uncultured Bifidobacteriaceae bacterium
CAGACCAGCGAACGGGTGCTCTACGTCACCGCACTCGACGCCGGCACGCGCGCGCCCGTCGAAACACTGGCGCCGGGCGACCTCCGCGTCACCGAGGACGGACGCGCCCGCGAAATCATCCGCGTCGAGCCAGCCTCCTCCCCCATGGCCGTGGCCATCCTGGTCGACAACCAGCAGGCGGCCCGCGCCACCATGGCCGACGCGCGCAATGCCCTGACGGAGTTCATTCGCGAGATGGACGGCCTTGGCCCCGTGGCGCTCGTCACCGTGGCCGACCGCCCCACCATCCTCCAGCCCTACACCACCAGCGCCGCGCAGCTCACCAACGCGGTGAACCGCATCTTCGCGCAGCCCGACTCGGGCGCCACCCTGCTCGACGCCATCGTGGAGGTGTCGCGCGGCCTCCAGCGCCGCGAAGAGGACCGCGCCGCCATAGTGCTCCTCACGACGGAGTTCACCGAGTTCAGCACGCTCCACTACGCGCAAGTGCTCGACGGACTGAAAGAAGGCGGCGCCATGCTGAACGCCGTGGTCCTCACCAACCAGCAGGACTCGTTGTTAAACGACGCCTCACGCAACCGTGCCGTCGTCCTCGACCGCGGCGTCAACGAAACCGGAGGCATCCGCATCAACGTGCTGGCCAGCATGGGCTACGCCAACGCGCTCCGGCAGGTGGCCACGGCGCTGAAGGCCCAGCACCGTGTCACCTATGCGCGGCCCGACACGCTCATTCCGCCCGAACGGATCGTGGTGTCGGCCACACGCGACGTACTGTTCGTGACCGGCGCGCCGGCACGCGGCCAGAAGGTTCGCTAGTGGAACGGCACCGGCGCATTGCCGCATTCTGCGCGGCAGCCGTCATCGTCGCCTTGACCGGAGGACGCGTCGCCGGCCAGATCTTCCGCGCCGGCATCGACATCGTCTCGCTCAACGTCACCGTCATCGACGGACAGCAGATGTTCGTGACCGATCTCGAGGAGAAGGACTTCTCGGTGTTCGAAGACGGTGCGGAACAGGACATCCAGTTCTTCAGCCGCAGTAACCTTCCCATCGCACTGTCGCTGCTCATCGACACGAGCGCCAGCATGGAAGAGCGCCTGTTCGTGGCGCAGGATGCCGCCGTGGGCTTCGCCCAGCGCATCCGCCCGCAGGACCTGGCGCAGGTCGTCGACTTCAACAGCCGCGTCTCCATCGTCCAGGGTTTCACCGGCGACAAGGACGCCATCGAACGCGCCATCCGCGGCACCGCGCCCGGTGGTTCCACGTCGCTCTACAACGCCATCTACATCGCCCTGCGGGAGCTGGCCCGTATCAAGGCGCGCGACACCGAGGACATCCGCCGCCAGGCCATCGTCGTCCTGTCCGACGGGGAAGACACGACCAGCCTCATCAGCTTCGAAGAAGTCATGGACCTGGCGAAGCGATCCGAAACCGTCATCTACACCATTGCGCTGCGCCCGCGCGAGCAGACAGCGCTGAAGGGGTTTCGCGAGGCGGAGTTCGTGCTGCGTCAGTTCGCCCAGGAAACCGGTGGACGGAGCTTTGCCGTCAACCGCGCCGAAGAACTCACGGCCGTCTACGGCCAGATTGCCGATGAACTCTCCAGCCAGTACACCCTGGCCTACTCCTCGAAGAACGGTCAGCGTAATGGCACCTGGCGCAAGCTGCTGGTGCGGGTCACACGCCCCAACGTGACGGTGCGGACCCGACTCGGCTACTATGCCCCTTCGCGATGAGCGCGATAGAGGATTAGCCGTGCGTCCCTCCGTCTACATCATGGGTGCCGGCCCCGGAGCCACGGACCTGATCAGTGTCCGGGGCCTGCGGGCGCTGCAGGCGGCGGATGTCGTCATCCACGACAGCCAGGTCCACCCTCGCCTGCTCGATCTGGCCTCGCCCCTGGCCGAACGAATCGACGTGGGCAGCACCACGCCACTGGCGGCAGGCCAGGATGCGGTGAGCTTTCTCGTTGCCGAGAAGGCGCGGGAGGGTCACGTCGTGGCCCGCATCAAGTGTGGCGACCCGTTCGTCTTCGACCGCGGCGGTCCGGAAGCCCTGTTCCTTCACGAACAAGGCATTGCCTTCGAGGTCATTCCGGGCGTGCCGATCTTCGTGGCCGCACCATCGTTTGCCGGCATTCCGGTCACCTATCCGGGTGCCGGCGACACGGTCACGTTTCTCCGCGCCTTCGACGACGAGACGCGCAAGACGCCGGCAGTGGACTGGGCCAGCCTGGCCCGTCTGTCCGGCACCATCGTGTGCGCTCTCACCGCACGTCAGTTGCCGCACGTGGTGTCGGCCCTGCTGTCGCACGGCCGCGCCGCCAACGAAGCGGCGGCCTTCGTGACCGATGGCACGTTGCCGTCGCAGCACACGGTCACGGCATCGCTCAGCGAACTTTCGACGCTCGTCGACGCCAGCGTATCGGCGGCCTACGGAGTGCTGGTGGTTGGCCCGGTCGTCCGCCTGCGCGATCACCTTCGCTGGTTCGACAACCGCCCGCTCTTCGGACGACGCGTCCTGGTCACCCGGTCGCGCGATCAGGCGCCGGAGCTGGTGGAACTGCTGGAGTTGAGCGGCGCGGAAGCCATCGAAGCACCGGTGCTGCGCATTCGCCCGCCGGCCGATTCCGGGCCGCTCGAACGCGCGGCCGCGGCCGTGGGTTCGTTCGACTGGATTGTGTTCACCAGTACCAACGCGGTGGCGGCGCTGGTCACGCGCGTGGTCAATGCCACGCACGACCTGCGGGCACTCGCCGGGCCGCGTATCTGTACGGTGGGTCCGGGCACGGCATCGCGGCTGGCCCGGTTTGGAATCAAGGCCGATCTCGAACCCGGTGATCACCGGTCCGCGGGTGTGGTGACGGCACTCACCGACGGTGGCGGCCTGAAGGGGGCACGCGTGTTACTGCCCGTGCCCGACCCGGTGGGCGACACGCTCGATGCCCAGCTCCGGCAGGCCGGCGCGGATGTCACGGCGGTCTCGGCCTATCGCGCCACCACGGTCGCCAGCGATGCCCACCTCGGTTTTTATCGTGAGCTTCTGGACAGACGCATCGACGCGGTGACGTTCACCAGCGCCACGACGGTTCGCGCCTTCGTGGATATTTACGGCGCCGAACAAACGCCAGACCTGCTGTCGGGAACGGTGGTGGCCACCATCGGACCGGCGGCGGCCGACGAAGCCGCCCGCGCGGGCATTACCGTGCACGTCCCCGCCGAAGGCCCCACGATTGCGGCCATCGTCGACGGGCTCATCGCCCACTTCCGCCGCTGAGAGCGGCCCGAGGGCGGCGCGGCGGCTGCGGCGCGCCGGGGACGGCGCTCAGCGCCAGGGCATCAGCCGTTCGATCCACGCAATGCGCGTCAGATCGTTGTAGATGACGGTCACCATCAACGCCATCAGCGCCACGAAACCGGCAAAGAGCATCTTCTCCTTCACCGCGATGCTGAAGTCGCGCCGGGCCACGGTCTCGATGGCCATGATGAAGATGTGGCCGCCGTCGAGCACGGGAATGGGCAGCAGGTTGAGCAGTCCGAGATTGAGGCTGAGCGTGGCCATGAGCCCGAACAGCGCAATCCAGCCGGCCTGCGCCGACTCGCCGGACAACTGCGCAATGCCCACGGGTCCCATGAGCTGACGGGGCGAGGCTTCGCCCGTGAACAGGTCGGCGAGCGTCCGCAGGATCATCCCCGACATCTCGACGTTGCGCCGCACGCTCATGCTCATGGCCTGCAGCGGTGTCGGCGTGAACGACTCCACCTCGTCGCCGATGTTGATGCCGATGCGGCCTGTCTCACCCTGTCTGGTAGGCGTGACCGCCACGGTCTGCTCCGCGCCGTCGCGGCGCACCACCACGTCGATGGTCTGCTCCGGCCGCCGGCCGATGGCCTCGGACACCTGTGACGCAAACACCATCCGCTCGCCGGCAATCGACAGGATGACGTCGCCGGCCTTCAGGCCCGCCTGTTCGGCCGGCTCACCAGGCACCAGCCCGCGGATGCTCGGGTTGACGTCGGGCATCACGCCAATGGTGCCCACCTCGAACCGCGCGTTCGACCGCGTGCGCAACTCGGTGGTATCCGGCGTGATGGTGAGGCGCTGCTCGCGGCCGTCGCGCACCACCACCATTTCCACTTCGCGCTCGGGGCGCGATGCCACCGCCAGTTCCAGTTGTTCCCAGGTGGACACGTCGGCCGATCCAATGCGCGTCACCAGGTCGCCGGTCTGTACCCCGGCGCGCGCCGCCGGCGAGTCTGCCTGCACCAGCCCGACGCGGGCCGGCTTGTCGTAGTAGGCCGGCATGGTGGCGCCCTGCATGAGGACGAACGCCAGCACGATCACCGCCAGGATGAGGTTCATGGCCGGTCCCATGATGAGAATCTGGAACCGCTGCCACTTCGACTTGGACAAAAACTCGTCGGGCTGGCCCGACCGCGGATCCTCGGCGTTCTCCCCAGCCATCTTCACGTAGCCGCCGAGCGGGATGGCGCTCAGGCAATACTCCGTGTCGCCGCGGCGGAACTTCAGCAGCTTGGGGCCGAACCCCAGCGAAAACACCAGGACACGCACGCCATTCCAGCGGGCCGCCATGAAATGGCCCAGCTCGTGCACGAACACGAGCACGCCGAGCACGAACGCAAACGCCAGAACCGTGGTCACTCAGCAGTCCCCTTCAGATCGATTGTAACTCCCGGACCCCGGCCTCGGCCTCGGCCCGCGCCCACGCGTCAATCCGCCGCACTTCGGCCAGCGTCTCGGCCGGCCCGGCCTGGTGCCGATCCATGGCCCTGGCAATCAGGTCGGGAATGGCCGTAAACCCCAGGCGGCCGTCCAGAAACGCCGCCACCGCCACCTCGTTGGCGGCATTGAGGACAATGGGCAAGCTCCGGTCGGCGTCGAGCGCGCGATAGGCCAGGCGCAGGCAGGGGAAATCGTCCCAGGCCGGGGCCTCGAACTCGAGCGTGCCCATCCGCGTGAGATCGAGAAACGGCACGGGCGCATCCCACCGGTGCGGGTAAGAAAACGCGTACTGGATGGGCAACCGCATGTCGGTCATTCCCATCTGCGCCATCACGGAGCCATCCATCAACTCCACCATCGAATGGACGATGGACTGCGGGTGGACGACGACGTCGATGCGGGAGGCGGGCATGCCGAACAGCCAGTGCGCTTCGATGACCTCGAGCCCCTTGTTCATGAGCGTGGCCGAATCGATGGTGATTTTCTGGCCCATCTGCCACGTGGGATGGCGCAGCGCTTCGCGGGCGGTCACATGCGCCAGACTCTCACGTGTCCGGCCGCGGAACGGGCCTCCCGAGGCGGTCAGCACCAGGCGGCGGACCTCCGACGCGGTACGGCCGTGCAGGCACTGGTGAATGGCGTTGTGTTCGCTGTCCACGGGCAACACCGCCACGCCGTGACGCCGGGCGGCTTCCATCACCAGGCCGCCGGCCATCACCAGCACTTCCTTGTTGGCCAGCGCAATCGTCTTGCCGTGTTCGATGGCGGCCAGCACGGCCTCCAGCGCGGCGGTTCCCGACGAGGCACACAACACTATGTC
>CAZZGM010000240.1:0-5545 GCA_964653955.1 uncultured Bifidobacteriaceae bacterium
TGCGCCTGCATGCCCTCCGAGGGATCCACGAGCGTCATCTCGAAATGGTGCTTGAGAAACGACGCGTTGTTGCCGCCGCCGCTGCCGAGCTCGAGCAGCGTACGCGCGGGAACGTCACCGGTATCTTTCAACAGGGTCAACCACGTGGCGGCTTCTTCGGCGTAGTCTTCGGGTGCCGACAGCAACGGCCACCACGAAGCAAGGTCGGCATACAGCCTGGGCGTCATGGCCACATTGTCGCTCCATTGCAATCCGCTGGACAGACACGTCTTCTTCACCCGACACTAGGCGCCACACGGAGCATCCATGACAGACGACACTCGTACGCCCGAACCTCAGGATTTGACCCGCCGCGACTTCGTGGCGCTGTCGGTTGGCGCCGGCCTGGCGGCCGCGACGGCAGCATCCGCACAGTCCGGCATTGTCGAGACGGAGGTCCAGGTCCCGACTCCAGACGGCACCTGCGACGCCGCGTTCATTCATCCGTCGTCCGGACGACACGCGGCCGTCATCATCTGGCCGGATGCGTTCGGCCTGCGGCCGTCCATGCGCGACATGGGCAAACGGCTCGCCGCCGATGGGTTTCCCGCACTGGTCGTCAATCCGTACTACCGCGCCACGAAAGCACCCGGCATCCAGATGGAAGGGTTCAGCTTCCAGAACGCCGACAACATGGCGGCGCTGAGAAAGCTGATGGGCGGCATTGGCGCGTCGGGCGCAGCAGAGCGCGATGCCGCGGCGTTCGTCGCCTTCCTCGACGCGCAGCCGCAGGTGGACACGTCGAAGAAGATTGGCGCGCAGGGCTACTGCATGGGTGGACCGCTCGTGTTCCGCACGCTGGCCACCGTGCCCGACCGCATGGGCGCTGGCGCGTCGTTCCATGGCGGAGGTCTCGTGACGCAGGCCGCCGACAGTCCGCACACGCTCATTCCCAAAATGAAGGGCCGCCTGTATGTGGCGGTGGCGGCGAATGACGATGAGCGCCAGCCGGAAGCGAAGGATGTGCTGAAGAAGGCGTTCGCGGACGCCAACGTTTCCGGCGAGGTGGAACTGTTCCCCAGCCTGCACGGCTGGTGCGTGCCGGACATGCCGGCCGAACAGGGCAAGCCGATCTACGACAAGGCCAACGCCGAGAAAGCCTGGGCCAAACTGGTGGCCCTCTACAAGGCCGCTCTCGCGTAACGTTCGACCTTCGGGAGTCCGCTCTTCACCTCGAGCGCGACGAGCACGCGGCCACGTCGAATGACGAAGTCCACTTCGGCGTGGCGTTCGCGCCAGTAGTAAAGCTCGCAGGCATGCGCCGCAGCAGCGTTGGCGAGATGCGCTCCAACGGCGGACTCGACCAGACGTCCACGAAAGCTGGCGTCCGCACGCACCTCGTCCGGAGACAGTCCGGATTGCTCGGTCATGAGTGCCGTGTTCAGCACCTGCAGCTTCGGACTCGATCCGCGCTGCCGCACAGCTCTGCCGGCGTACTTTGACGGTCTCAGCGTGGCCGCCTGTACACGTCTGAAAGCCTTGGCGATCTGTTTACTCAACGCGCTGAGTAGTGTCACGGCCGCCAGGGCCCGCCGTGGCTACGTCCGGCACAGGCACCTTGGACCACGTCCTGCGCTATCCTGGCGCCCTCGATGTCTGCGCCACACCGCCTGACGCTTCCCGCCGGCCTCTACGAGCAACTCATTTCCGACAGCCTGAAGACCGAGCTGGACGCCGTTGAACGGCACGGACTGGCCAGGGTTCACCGCGCTCCGGTCGACCCTGCCGAAGCGCCTGCCACGCTCGCAAGGCATGTCGAGCACCTGGTGGCCCGCGCACTCAGCAGCCTTCCCGAGAAGGTCCGCAAGACGCGCCAGCCGGAGATTGTGAATCGTATTGTCGCCCTGCTGATGGCCGACGAAGCGCTGAGGGATGCTGTCGAGGACGGCGACAACGTTGCGTTCCCTCCCGAGGAACTGCATGCCATTCATCCGATCACGGGCGATCCCGCCCGGGATCGGCACGTGCCTCGTCCGCTTGTGCCGCTCTCGGCAGCAGACCTGCTGGTCAATGCCCGGGGCGAACCGGCGCTGGCCCATGCACTGGCGCACGAAATCCCCTCCGCCAACAGTATCGACCTGCTCTGCGCGTTCGTTCGCTGGCACGGCCTGCGCGTACTGATGGATCCGCTCCGCGACCATTGCCGCGCCGGACGAGCGCTCCGCGTGATCACCACCGTCTACACCGGTTCCACCGAGCGCAAGGCGCTCGACTGGCTCGTCGACATCGGCGCACAGGTGAAGGTGAGCTACGACACGCAGTCCACGCGGCTGCACGCCAAGGCGTGGCTCTTTCGACGCGCGACTGGCTACTCCACCGCCTACATCGGATCCTCGAACCTCTCGAAGTCGGCGCTGCTCGACGGCGTGGAGTGGAACGTACGGCTCTCGGAAGTCGCATCGCCGGACGTTCTGGAGAAGTTCGACGCCACCTTCGAGAGCTACTGGTCGAGTCCGGAATATGAAGAGTACCGCTCTACATCGGAACAGACCGCGCGTTTCGATCGCGCCGTTGCACCATCAGGTGACGGCAACGGTCTGGATGAGCCGCTTGCGTTTTTCGACCTGACGCCCTGGTCACACCAGAGCGAGATCTTGCAGAAGCTCGACGCCGAACGGCAGCGCCACAACCGGTGGAAAAATCTCGTCGTGGCCGCTACCGGAACCGGTAAGACGGTGGTTGCCGCACTCGACTACAAACGCCTTTGCCAGGACAGAACGTTCGGGCCCGACCCGCGCCTGTTGTTCGTGGCCCATCGCCAGGAAATCCTGCGACAAAGCCTTGGCACCTTCCGCCAGGTGTTGCGCGACGGCCAGTTTGGCGAACTGTACGTGGCCGGCGAGGTTCCGGACCAGTGGCGTCACGTCTTCGGATCGGTCCAGTCCCTCTCGCAGATGAGTCTCAGCGGCCTCTCACCAACCGCTTTCGACATCGTCATTGTCGATGAGTTCCATCGCGCCGGTGCCCCAACCTACAGGAACCTCCTGGGCCATCTGACGCCAAAACTCCTGCTCGGTCTCACGGCCACGCCGGAGCGGACGGACGGCGAAGACATCCTGCACTACTTCGATGGACACATCGCAGCCGAAATGCGGCTCTGGGACGCGCTGGAGCGCAATCTCGTCTGTCCGTTCCAGTACTTCGGTATGCACGACGGCGTCGATATCAGTGCCGCCCAGTTCCGCCGCGGTGCCTACGATGTCGCCGACCTTGACCGGCTGTACACCGGCAACGACGCACGCGTCCGCATGGTGCTGCAGCAGGTGCAGGACAAGCACCGCGACTGGCGGACGATGAGAGCGCTGGGGTTCTGCGTGAGTGTTGCGCATGCCGAGTTCATGGCGCGTCGATTCAGCGAGGCCGGCCTGCCATCGCTGGCAGTGTCCGCAAACACCGAGACCAGTGAACGACGTGACGCGCTCAGGAAACTCAGGGCCGGTGAGGTCCGTGCGCTGTTCGCCGTCGATCTGTTCAACGAGGGCGTGGACCTGCCTGAAGTGGATACGCTGCTCTTCCTGCGCCCGACGGAAAGTGCGCTGGTGTTCCTGCAGCAGCTTGGGCGCGGCCTGCGCCGCCACGAGGGCAAGGACTGCGTCACCGTTCTTGACTTCATCGGGCAGGCACATCGGCAGTTCCGATTCGACCTGCGCTACCGCGCCATAACCGGCGCCACCCGCACGGAAGTGGAACGACAGATCGAACAGGGTTTTCCATTCCTGCCTGCCGGCTGCTCCATGCACCTTGATCGCGTGGCCACGGATATCGTTCTCAGCAATATCCGCTCTGCCATTCCATCGCGTCGTCCTGCGATGGAGCGAGAGCTGAGGGCACTGCTGGCGTCAGACCGGTATCGCGAGCACCCGCCAACCCTGCAGGAATTCCTGACCGAAACAGGCCTGGAGCTCAGCGACATCTACAGGACGGGGTGCTGGTCGAGACTCAAGCGGGCGGCCGGCGTGCCTTTGCCGGCCGAAGGACCGCAGGAAACAGCGATCGGAGATGCACTGGAGCGTGTGCTCCACATTGACGACCCGCTCAGGCTTACCGCGTACAAACTGGCACTGGGATCCGCGTCAACGATCGGGCTGGACGAACCGACGCAACGCCTGCTGGCCGGCCTCCATTTCAGCCTCCTGCCTCCGGACGCGGCTCAGGGGCCGCTTGACGAATCGCTCCGTCTGATTCATCAGCACCCGGCCATCGTGGGCGAGCTCTGGGAACTTGTGCAGGTGCTTGACGATGTCGCGTCGCATGTGACGTATCCCCTTGATGAAGAGATGGACTGGAACCATCGGGTTCCACTGTCGGTGCACGCACGGCACTCGCTGCGCGATGTACTCACGGCGTTCGGACTGTTGACGATCGGCGGCCGCATCTATGAACAGACGGGCGTGTTCCGCGAAGAGCGGACCAACAGCGACCTGTTTTTCGTCACGCTGGAAAAATCCGAGCGCGACTACTCGCCATCCACGCTCTATAGGGACTACGCGATTTCACCGGAGCTCTTCCACTGGGAATCACAGTCCGGGACATCCACGCAGTCGGCGACCGGGCAGCGCTACATCGCGCATCAGGAGCGAGGCGGCCACATCTTCCTGTTTGTTAGACAGCGGCGGAAGCAGGATGGCCGGACCATGCCGTATACATTTCTTGGCGCGGCCGACTACGTGTCGCACAAAGGTGAGCGACCCATTGGTTTCGTGTGGCGCCTGCGCCGCGCCATGCCCGCGGAGATGTTCCGCGAGGCGAGGGTGGCGGCCGGCTGAGCCGGCCACTCCTGCGCAGTGTCCTACCGCAGCGTGATGTCCGTGATGGTTGCGCTCCAGGGGCAGTACTGGCCGGTACCGAACGCCGTGCCCTCTTCTTCGACGTGAGACGGAAGGCCGTCGCACACTTCGATGGCCACCTCGGCAAACTCCACGTTCACGAGGTGCCAGCTCCAGCCGGTATTCACCTGCGTGCCACTGACGATGCGGCCAACGGGGATCCTGGCAGGCCCACCGGCCCGCGCCGCCTCGGCGGCGTCAATCTGCTCCTGCGTGGTCAGCGCCACGCGAAACGACTCGCCGCCAACGGCGAACGTGACAATGGCGGAAGGCGACGGTTCCGTCGGGTTGTCGTCACAGGCTGCCGCGGCACCAATGGCCAGCGCGGCCACGGCACCCATCATGAGCCTCGTCAGGAACCTTTTCATGAAGACACTTGCCTTTCCGCAGACAGCGGGCGCGTCTGCTGGAGGAAGCGTCTTCAGGATATGTACCAAAGTGGAACGGCGATATTCAGGCGAGAACATGCGCGCCGGACTCGTGTGCGGCCGAGGTGCCCCGTGTAGGCTTGGCAGGTCACCGTCGTCTTACTGAACGCGGCGTTCGGCGCACGCGCCGGTGCTGCGCTTACCCGAACCGGTGAGCGATGTTGCGTCCGGCGCTGGTGGGGACGATGCGGGCGCAACCGACGGCCAGCTATAGTGTTCGCCATGCCAGAGCTGCCCGAAGTGGAGGCCGTC
>CAZZGM010000241.1:0-4474 GCA_964653955.1 uncultured Bifidobacteriaceae bacterium
CGCTCATCGCCAGGTGCAAGGTCGGCTTCATGGAGCGGCCCGAGCGTATCGTCCTGTTCATGATTGGCGCGTTCACCGACCGGATGGCCGCGGTGCTGTGGGTGATCCTCGTGCTGTCGATCATCACGGTGGCCAACCGCATCTACTACACGTATCTGGAACTCGAGGACAGGCCCATGCCCCCGACCACGGGCGTGGCGGGTGTGTTCTGGCGGTTTTTCTTCTGGCGCGACGAACGGGCGACGCTGCCCTATGACATCTGGGTGGTCGCCATCCTGGCGTTCACGTGGCTGGTGCCGCCCGACTGGCTGCGGGATCCCGCGGCCAGCGGGGCCGGCCTCATCGGATTCCTGCTCGGACGGTAGGGCGCGGGCGGCGCCCGCCCCAGACGGCTTTGTGTCGCATACGAGGATCCTCCTCAGGATGCCTTGCGCTTTTTCGAGGCTGCCGGGCGTCCGGCGGCCACCTTGGCGGCTTTCTTCCGGCCGCCACTCACCTGCTCGAGACTCTTGCGAAGCGCCTCCATGAGGTCCACCACCTTGGGCGGTGCGGCCTCCTCTTCGGGCGCGATCACTTCCTGTCCGGCCACCTTGGCGTCGATGATGGCGCGCAGGCCCTGCTGATATTCGTCGGTGTAATCGGCCAGGTTCAGGTCGCCTTCAATGCTCTCGATGACCTGCCGGGCCAGCTTCATTTCCGCGGCATTGACCTTGCCCCGCACCTCGCGCAGTTCGTCAATCTGGTCGATGGTGCGGATTTCGGCCGCGTGGTGCAGCGTGTACATCACGAGACCCTGCTTGTGCGGGCGGATGGCCACCAGGTGCTCGCGATTGTGGATGGCCACCTTGCCGATACCGGCCTTGCCCTGCATGCCGTCGCGCATGACGGCATAGGCGTCGGCCGCCAGCGGGCCCTCCGGCGCCAGGTAGTAGGCCTTGTCCACGTACATCGGGTCGATGGCGTCGGCGCTGGCAAACTGCAGCAGGTTGATGATTCTGGTGGACTCGGTCCGGACCTTCGCCAGGTCCTCGTCGGTCACGACCACCCAGCGGCCCTTCTCGAACTCGTAGCCCTTCACCACCTCGGCCGAGGTGATTTCGCGCTCACAGTGCGGGCACCATTTTTTTTGCTGAATTTTCGTCTGGCACTCGGCGTGGAGCTGGTTGAACGACACCGTGGCACTCGACTCGGTCGCCGGATAGACCCGCACGGGAATGGTCACCAGGCTGACCTTCAGGAACCCCTTCCAGGTGGGACGTGCCGCCATCGTTTCCCCCTATCGGCCCGGGCGGGCCGGAACTACAGATCGGAACGTCAAGAACGCCACGGCCAGAACGCCGTGACCTGCCCCCGAACGTCATGAACATCAAGACCTGACGCCGGTAACCTGCAGAAAACAGGCGTGTTTCCGCCAACGTCAAGAAGGTCATGACCTGACCCCGGCGTAGGCGGCCCCGGCGTCAGACACTTTCGCGGGTGTCGCGGGAGCCCAGATGCAGGCCCGGACCGCCCTCGAACTCGATGGCGTGCTCCCCGATCTTCTCGCGGAGCAGCCGGCGGACTTCCCCCAGCCGCGTCCCGGGGATGGCCAGCGGACGCGCCACGGCCTTCAGGCGGGAGGCCAGCAGCAGCGTCCCGGTCGTCCCGTCCTTCCACGACAGACCGCCGATGTCGGCATAGGCCATGAACCCCGCGTCCGTCCAGACGCCATCGGCATACAGCCCGCGCATGATGCGCGTGGACAGCGGCAGCAGGTAGCCGTAGTAGAGAAACATCATGACCTCGCCAAACACCGACGTGGCGGGGCCCCGGACGAAAAACACCGTGGCAAACAGGATGAGGCCCAGCATGACGCCAATGGCCAGGTTGAGTGCGTAATAGGGCGGCTTGGGTCCCACCCACACCAGCAGCGCGCCGGTCCGGCGGCGCCACCAGCTCCAGATGTCGCGGGCCACCCGCAGATTGACGATGAGGAACAGCACACCGAGCGCGAGCAGGCTCAGCTCCAGCGCACGGGCGAGCTGCTCGATGTCGGTCACCGCGGCTCCGTGGCGGGGTCTGGGGTCAGTTCATCGCGCGCGTCAGGCCGCTCTTCGGTGTCGGCCAGCGTCGGGTCGAAACAGCGCCGGCAGCGGGCTTCGTAGGTGCCCTGCGCGCCCAGCAGCACACGGGCACGATTGCCGACGAGCCGCTGCGTATGGTTGGCGGGATTGCCGCACACCATGCAGATGGCGCGCGTCTTGGTGATGTACTCCGCCACCGCCAGCAGTTGCGGCATCGGCTCGAACGGTTTTCCCAGGTAGTCCTGGTCGAGACCGGCGACAATCACGCGGATGCCGCGCGACGCCAGCGTGGTGGCCACGGCGGGAAGCTCCGCATCGAAGAACTGGCCTTCGTCGATGCCCACCACCTCGGTGTCGTCCTGGACACGCGCCAGCAGTTCGGCGGCCGTGGCGGCGCTTTCGGACGGAATGCGCAGCTCGCTGTGCGAAACGATGTGCGCGTCTGAATAGCGGGTGTCGACGGCAGGCTTGAAGATCTGCACGCGCTGCCGGGCAATCTGGACGCGGCGCAGGCGCCGGATGAGCTCCTCGCTCTTGCCGCTGAACATGCTGCCGACGATTACCTCGATCCACCCGGTGGATGGGGTCCGAACGACATCCATGGGGTCGATTATAGAGGCCCCGGCCTCTCCGGCCTACGCGCGCGCGAGGTATTCGCCGGTTTCGGTATTGACGCGAATGACGTCGCCTTCGCCAATGAAGGGCGGCACCTGGACGGTGACGCCGGTTTCGAGCGTCGCCGGCTTGAGCTGGTTGGTGGCCGTGGCGCCCTTGATGGCCGGCACCGTTTCCACCACCTTCAGGTCGACCGTCTGCGGCAGCTCGACGCCAACGGGCTTCTCGCCGTAGAACTCCACGTGGATGAGCATCTCGGGCTTCAGAAAGCCCACACCCTCGCCGAGCGCCTCTTCCGTGAGGTGCACCTGCTCGTACGAGCTGGTGTCCATGAAGTGGTACCCCTCGCCGTCGGCGTAGAGATACTGCATCTCCTTCTCCTCGAGCGTGGCGCGTTCGATGACGTCTTCCGATCGGGCCTTGTGCTCGGCCATGGCCTGGTTGCGCAGGTTGCGCATCTTGAGGCGAACGAACCCGCGGAGGTTGCCCGGGGTGACGTGCTGCCGGTCGTGAATCCGGTAGAGCTCGTTATCGAGCTTGATGATCATGCCCTTCCGGAGCTGCGTCGCGAGGAGCGTTTCGGCCATGGTTCCTTTCAAGACAGTGGGTAGAACTTGGGAATTTTACCATGCTACGATGCGGTGTGGCGTTTGCACGCTGGGACCCGTTCCGGGATCTGATCGCCATCCAGCACCGCATCGAGCGGTTGTCGGCTACCGGGCCTCACGGCTGGGCCCCGGCTGTGGATCTGTGCGAAACCGCCTCGGCATTCATCATCACCGCCGAGTTGCCGGGCCTCACCCGCGACCAGATTCGTATCAGCGTGCACGACGGCCGGCTCACGCTCCACGGCCATCGTGCCGCGCGCATCACCTGCGAGCACTATCACCAGGTGGAACGCGGCCATGGGGAGTTTTCGCGCACGTTCCTGCTTCCCTCGTCGGTCGACGCCAGCGCGATTTCCGCGGACCTGAACGACGGGGTCCTCACCATTACCGTTCCCAAGACCGCCGAGGCGGCCACCCGCCGCGTCGACGTCCTGTAGGCCCGCAGGGGGCCTTCCCATGCTGAAACGGCTTTCGATCTCACTGCTGCTGGTAGCCACCGGACTCGTAACCGGACTGGTCATCTCCGGCCGCGGCGAACAGCGCGACGACATCGCGACCTTGCCAGATACGCTCGAGACCGCAGCGCCGGCGCCAGGCGCCCCCGATGTCCAGCGTCCGGCCGGCTTCGCCGTGCCGGCCACCGCCGGAATCGACTTCACGGCCGTCGCCGCCCAGACCACCCGCGCCGTCACCAACATCTCGGCCATTCAGGTAGTCCGCCGGCCGACATCACCGTTTGCCAACGACCCGTTCTTCCAGTACTTCTTCGGCGGCGATCCGGGCGACATGTTCGGCTATCGCAACCGCTACGAATCGAGCCTCGGCTCGGGCGTGCTGGTTTCCGCGGACGGCTACGTGGTCACCAACAACCACGTCGTCGGTCAGAACAACGCCGAGGTCACGGTGGCCATCGGCGATCGCCGCGAGCTCAAAGCCACCATCGTTGGTGTCGACCCGTGGACCGACCTGGCGCTGTTGAAGGTCGACGGCACCAACCTGCCGGTCATCCCGTGGGGCGACTCGTCGCAGCTGAAGGTGGCCGAGTGGGTGCTGGCCATCGGCAATCCCTTCTCGCTCAACCAGACCGTGACACTGGGCATTGTCAGCGCCCTCGGCCGTGCCGGGGTTGGCATCTCCACGTACGAAGACTTCATCCAGACCGATGCCGCCATCAACCCGGGCAACTCG
>CAZZGM010000241.1:4484-5517 GCA_964653955.1 uncultured Bifidobacteriaceae bacterium
CAACAGCCGGGGCGAACTGGTGGGCATCAACACGGCCATCTTCTCGCAGAGCGGCGGCTATCAGGGCATTGGCTTTGCCGTTCCCAGCAACGTCGCGCGGCGCGTGGTCGACGACCTCCGGCAATACGGTGAGGTCCGGCGTGGTTCGCTCGGCTACGTGGAGGTGTCACCACTCACCACGCGGCTGGCCGAGGAACTGCGCGCGCCCGACACCAATGGCGTGGTGGTGACCCGCATGAACCGGGAGTCGTCTGCGTATCGTGCCGGTCTGCGCCCGGGCGACATCATCAAGGCCGTGGGCGACCAGGCCGTGACGTCTCCGTCACAGTTCGTCCGGCTGGTGGCCGACAGCGCCATTGGCAGCACCCTCCGCCTCGAGATCCTGCGCGACGGCAAGCCCACCTCGATGAACGTCCAGGTGGAACGGCAGCAGGCCCAGCCCGCCAGACAGCGTTAGCGCTGGCCGACGACCATGCCAGGAGCCGACAGCACCACGCTGCCCGACAGCGCCTTCGCCATCCTTCTCGCGCTCACCTTTGCGGCCGTTCTGGCGGGCGCCATCGCGCTCATTGCCGGCGGCCTGGTGCAGCGCCTGCTGAAATCCGTCGAAGGACCCGCGCGCAGCACACCGCTGCGGGGCGCCCCCCTCCGTCTGGTCCGGCTGCTGGCCTTCGTCGTGTCGATGATGGCGCTGGTGTTTCCGGCGCTGACCATGGTGGGTGTGGAACTGCCGGACGACCTCAGCGGCGATCGCCTGGGCCACTGGGTCACCCGCACCGGCCTTCGTATCGGTGTCATCCTCCTGCTCGCGCTCACCACCAGCCGGCTGGTGGTGGCCATCATCGCGCGTGCCGAGCGCGAGATGGAGGCCGGCGCCGGGCCGGCCGACGTGGAACGCCGCAAGCGCGCCCAGACCATCAGCGTCACCTTCAGCCGCGTGCTCACCGTCACGGTGTGGGTGGTGGCCCTCCTGATGGTGCTGCGCGCGCTCGACGTGGACATCACACCCGCGCCGGTGAGCACGGGTGTGATG
>CAZZGM010000242.1:0-2557 GCA_964653955.1 uncultured Bifidobacteriaceae bacterium
GGTCCACATCAGCTCGTCGTTGCCGTCGAGAAAGTGGACGAACACCCTGCGCGCGCCAAGCGGCGCGGCGTCGCCGGCCACCGTGAACCGGTAGCTCACCTCGACGGGACTGCCGAGCGCGACGCGGGACCGCGCCAGCGACACCGCAATCGAACCGGAGGATGGCGCCGAATCGCCGCCACCACCACAAGCCGCGACGACAATCAGCAGCGCAGCAGCCGTCGCCGCACCGAGGACAGAGCACACTCTTCGTTGCATGGTGAACGTCAAGGAGAATATCATGCGGCCCATCTGATGGACATCCCTCGCGACGCGCTCGGCCTGGTGGAAACCCGCGGCTTCATTGGCTCGGTGGAGGCTGCCGATGCGATGGTCAAAACCGCCAATGTACTGCTCGTCGGCACCGAGTACATCGGCGCCGGTTATGTGACGGTGCTGGTGCGAGGCGATGTCGGCGCCGTGAAGGCCGCCACCGATGCCGGCGCCGCCGCCGCGCGCCGTGTCGGCGAGCTGGTGTCCGTGCACGTCATCCCGCGCCCGCACGCCGAGGTCGAACGGATTCTTCCCAGGGGGTAACGGCCGCCGATGGCCACCGAGGCGCCCGTCCACACCGACAAGGACCTCACGTCCATGGCCGAAGCGCGCGCGCTGGCCCGCCGCGCCCGCGCCGCCCAGGCGGAACTCGCCGAGTTCCCGCAGGCCCGCATCGACGCCATCGTCGATGCCATGGCCGCGGCCGTCACGCCGTACGCCGAAGCCCTGGCCCGCCTGGCCGTGGAAGAAACCGGTTTCGGGGTGGTGGACGACAAGGTCCGCAAGAACCTCTTCGCCGCGCGTGACGTGCACGCCTTCATTCGGCCCATCCCTACCGTCGGTGTTGTCCGGCGAGACGATGAACGGAAGATTGTCGAAATCGCCGAGCCGTTCGGGGTGGTGGCGGCCGTCGTGCCCTCCACCAATCCCACGTCCACCGCCATCTACAAGCTGCTCATTGCCATCAAGGCGCGTTGCGCGGTGGTGCTGAGCCCGCACCCCTCCGCCGCACGCTGCATCACACGCACGGCGGAAATCATGCACGAGGCCGCGCGCTCGGCCGGCCTGCCCGATGGCGCGATTGGCTGGATGACCACGGTCACGCTCGAAGGCACCCAGGAGCTGATGAAATCCCGCGACGTGGCGGTGATTCTGGCCACCGGCGGTATGGGTCTGGTACGCGCCGCCTACAGCGCCGGCAAACCGGCCTACGGCGTGGGTCCCGGCAATGCTCCCTGCTACATCGAAGCGACGGCGGACATCCCGCAGGCGGCCAGCGACATCGTCACCGGCAAGAGCTTCGACAACGGCGTGCTGTGTTCGTCGCCGAACTCGGTGGTGGTCGACCGGGCCATCGATCAGGAGGTGCGGCGCGCGTTCGCGGCTCACGGCGGGCACTTCCTGACGGCCGACCAGGGCGCGGCGCTGGCGCGTCTGCTGGTGACACCGCAGCGACTCCCCAATCCGGCACTCGTCGGCAGGTCCGCCACACACATTGCCCGCGAGCTTGGCGTGGCCGTTCCCGACGGTACGCGAGCGCTCCTCGTCGAATTGTCGGGGGTGGGGCGCGAGTTTCCGCTGTCCATCGAGAAGCTCTGCCCCGTGTTGTCCTACTACGTCGTGGACGACTGGCGCGCAGGCTGCGAACGCTGCAAGCAGATTCTCCGCTATGGCGGGATGGGCCACACCATGTCCATCCACTCACGAAACGAGGCCGTGATTCTGGAGTTCGGCCTGCACAAGCCGGCATTCCGCATTGTCGTCAACACGCCGACGACGCACGGTTCCATTGGCCTCACCACGGGGCTCGACCCGGCCATGACGCTCGGCTGCGGCGGGTTTGGCGGCAACATCACGTCCGACAACATCTCGCCGCGTCACCTGCTCAACATCAAGCGCCTGGCATGGGGAATTCGTCCGGTGGGCACGGCAGCGGCCTCCAGCGTGTCTGCGTCGGCCGGGCAGACGGCGCCAGCCGGCCACAGAACTGGCGGCACCTCGACAAGTACCGGCGGCGTGGTGCCGCCGGCCCTGCCGAAGGCACCCGTGCGCCCCGAAACCGATCCGGTGCCGGCCGGCTCACTGGCGGCGCGCATCGACCGTTTTCTCGCGTCGCGGGGCGTGCCGGTTCCCGCAGCCCCTGCGCCCTCGCCGTGGCCGGCGGCATCCGCGGCACTGCCGGCATCGCCAGCCGCACCGGCTTCTCCTCCAGCACCTGCACCCGTTTCGGCGCCTCCGCAGGCGCCCCTGCCGTTTGTCTGCGAAGACGATGTACGGGCGGCCGTGCGGGAAGGACGCCACCTTTTCGTGAACGAGCGGACCATCATTACCCCGGCCGCTCGTGACGCCGGCGAAGCCGCACGGATCTTCGTCTGGGCCGGCTTCCGGTCGTAAAGGCTTGATATTGCGAGGGTTGACCAGACTGTTAACCGCGTGTTACGGTCTAACGTTCGTTTTGAATTCCGCCATGCGCCGTACGACGGTCCTTCGCCCGGCTGCCCTGCTGTTCACGCTCATCCTCGGG
>CAZZGM010000242.1:2567-4433 GCA_964653955.1 uncultured Bifidobacteriaceae bacterium
CCAGGCCCGCCGAGGCGGCTGGCGCCGCGGCCGCGCCGGACAGTCCGGCCGATCCGGTGGCATCGCTGCTGACACGCGCCGACCGGCACTTCACCGCCGGCGAACGCGAACTGGCGCAGGGCCATCTCGAAAGCGCCCGCCAGGAGTTCGACCAGGCGCTCGATGTCCTGATGGGCGCCTCCGGCGGCGCGCTGGCCGATGCACGTCTTCGCACACACTTCGAGCAGCTGGTGGATCGCATCAGTGCGCTCGAACAGCAGGCGCTGGCCAAGGGCGACGGGTTCACGGAAACCGACACCGAACCCGCGTTCATCGACTGGCTGCTGGCCATGGAGTCGTTCGACACCACGCCGCCGCAGATGGCCACTATCGAGGCCGTCGCCGCCGATCTCGAAGCGCTGCCCCCCGACATTCCCATTCCCAACGACCCGCGCGTGCTGCGCTGGGTCGAAATCCTCCAGGGCCGTCTGCGCGAATTCCTGGCCGACGGCATGGCTCGCGGCGCGCAGTACCTGCCGATGATTCAGGCCGTCTTCCGCGCCGAAGGGCTGCCGCTCGACCTGGCATTCGTCCCCCTCATCGAAAGCGCGTTCAAGCCTACCGCCGTTTCGCGGGCACAGGCCCGCGGCGTGTGGCAGTTCATGCGCGGCACGGCCATCGAGAACGGCCTCGCCGCCGACTGGTATCTGGACGAACGTGCCGATCCGGCCAAGGCCACCGTGGCGGCCGCGCGCTACCTCAAGACGCTGCACCGTATGTTCGACGACTGGCACCTCGCGCTGGCGTCCTACAACGGCGGCCCCGGCCGTGTGCAGCGGGCCATGAAGGCGGCCAACAAGCACGACTTCTGGTCACTGACCGCCACCACCAAGTTTCTGCCGCGCGAAACCCGCGACTACGTGCCGATGATTCTGGCCGCCATCATCATCGCGAAAAACCCGGCGCAGTACGGGTTCGACGTCGAGCCGATGGTGCCGACGCCAACCGAAACGGTGACGCTGCCGGCGGCCGTGGACCTGCGCCGCGTGGCGGAATGGGCGGGCGTGGACATTGGCGACATCCAGCGCCTCAACCCGGAGTTCCGCCGCTGGACCACGCCGCTCCGCGAAGGCGCCTACGACCTGAGGGTTCCGGCGGGTACGGCGGACCGCATCGAAGACGGCCTGGCGGCTTCGTCGCCCAGCCAGCGCAACGCGCTGCAGTGGCACACCGTCAAGTCCGGTGAATCGCTGGCCACCATTGCCCGCGCGCTCCGCGTCAGCCGGGCCGATCTGGCCGAAGCCAACTACCTCAAGGCCACCTCACGCGTGCGTGTGGGACAGCGGCTCGTGGTACCGCGCATGCCAGCGGCGGCCCTGCTGGCCCGCGCGGCCGGCACGTCGGACGCCGTCCCGGCGTCGTACGTCACCGAAGTGGATGTGGAAGACACGCCGGCAACGGTGTATCGCGTGCGGCGCGGCGACACCCTGTATGCCATCGCACGGCGCCACGGCACCACCGTGGCGCAGCTCAAGGCCTGGAACAACCTGAAGGGCAACACCCTCAGCATTGGCGTCCGGCTCATCGTCCAGCCGGCACGCTCCGCACAGGCCCAGCAGTAACTCCTCGTAGCCCCGGCGCCACTCGCGCGCCGGGTTCAGCCACACGCCGGTGCACGGCTCGCCAGCCCCGCTCCTGAATCGGCAGATGGCGTCCGCACGGACAAGACGCCGCGCTCGTTGACGCTCGGCGACGCTCGGGATCTGCGGCAGCGCAGATTCTGCCACGCGCGGCGTGCCTGCGTGCCGCAGGCGCTGCAACCCCTGGCCAGCTGCTGCCCCACCAGCACGCGGAATTCCTACTGAAAACGGGCGCTGGCCGGAAGGC